>CALLLZ010000439.1 GCA_938008005.1 uncultured Marinicella sp.
ACTTTTTCAGCTTCTGATGGTAAGGTGATTTCATCTAATTCATTCAGCATGCTGATGTTTACATCTGGTCGACGCAGCAAATCATAAGCACTGTTTTCTTTGCTTAGTTCGATTCCAGTTTGGGTTATGAATTTTTTGCCCAAAGCATTATTTGGGCTGAGCCAAACAGATTTTAAATGTTTTAGTGAACCCTCGACGTGGTTGCGCTTATCAATAAAAGCTGCCATACGTTCTTCCCCGACTAGGCCCAATTCATGGCCTTTTTCAGTGAGCCTGAAATCGGCATTGTCTTCACGCAACATCAAACGATATTCTGCACGTGAAGTAAACATTCGATATGGTTCATTGGTTCCTTGGGTGATTAAATCATCAATTAACACACCCATATAAGCTTCGTTACGAGCAGGGGTCCAAGATGGTTTACCAGCTACTTGTAAAGCGGCATTCATACCGGCAATTAAGCCCTGTGCACCGGCTTCTTCATATCCAGTGGTACCATTGATTTGCCCAGCAAAATATAGACCTTGCACATATTTGGTTTCCAATGATGCTTGAAGACCACGTGGATCAAAGAAATCATATTCGATTGCATAGCCAGGACGAGTGATGTGCGCATGTTCAAAGCCTTTGATCGAACGAACCAATTTAATTTGAACGTCAAATGGTAAAGAAGTCGAGATGCCATTGGGGTATAACTCATGTGTGCCTAAACCTTCTGGTTCAACAAATATCTGATGTGAGTCCTTATCAGAAAATCGCATGATCTTATCCTCAATGGATGGGCAATATCGTGGTCCTTTTCCTTCAATTTCTCCCGAGTACATCGGCGAACGATCTAAACCAGCGCGAATGTGATCATGAGTTTGTAAATTGGTATGCGTGATGTAACAACTGACTTGTTCAGGATGTTGGTCTAAATGACCTATGTAAGAAAATACAGGTCTGGGTGAATCGCCGGGTTGTTCTTCCATTACTGAAAAATCAACGGTCTTGCCATCAATTCTGGGAGGCGTCCCGGTTTTTAGCCGGTCGACATCAAATGGTAAGGCGCGCAATTTTTTGGCCAATACAGTAGCAGGTGGATCCCCAGCACGACCGCCTGAATAATTAGACATACCAATGTGAATCTTGCCGGCCAGAAATGTTCCAACAGTTAACACCACGGTTTTGGCCAAATAAACCAAACCCATTTGTGTTACACAGCCTTTGATTTGGTCATTTTCAATGATCAGGTCTTCAACACCTTGTTGGAACATATAAAGGTTTTCTTGGTTTTCAACAACCATACGAATGTAGTTGCGATATAAATTGCGATCACATTGTGCCCTTGTGGCTCGAACAGCTGCACCTTTACGTGAATTCAAAGTTCGCCATTGTATACCGGCATGATCAGTTGCTGCCGCCATCACACCGCCGAGGGCATCAATTTCTTTAACCAAGTGGCCTTTGCCAATACCGCCTATGGCAGGATTGCAACTCATCTGGCCAATGGTTTCGATGTTATGTGTCAATAACAAGGTCTTGGCACCCGTACGCGCAGCAGCCAAAGCAGCTTCTGTTCCAGCATGCCCTCCGCCTACAACGATCACATCAAAATATTGGTCGTATTTCATTTGTATTCAAAAATAAAGCTAACCCCTTATTTTAGCTGTTTTATTTCACTTAACAAGCAATCTGTCAAGTAAAAAAAGCCTTCCTTGGCTTTTGGATTGAGGGAACACACCCCCTAGCTCACTATATAGATGCATTTTAAATATGGAGAGCCAATGGTTAACTTATTTAAATTCCATTAAGTTAACCAATGTTTTAAACCACAAACTGTCTTTTGCAGTCTTTCAAAAGGCACAAATTAACAGTATAAAGTTCAGTATTAAAAACTTAATACGAGTACTATCGTACTAATATATTGGTATATGTCAATAGAATAATTAAAAGAATCAAAAAATAAATAAAATCCATAAATCTTGACCGTGCAAATAAAGTTCAGGTAACCTTATCGAGACAACTTTACATTAAAGTATTGAAATCAAGTTTTAAGAAAGCTATGACTACAGCAAAACAATCGAATGGCCTAATGAAACCAGTCATCTTTATTGGCTTAAGTTTGTTAGCGACAAGCTTTTCTGGATACAGCGAAATATTTAATCCCGCTACTTCTAATGATGTTTTGGACAACCCACATCGAGGTTATATGCTTTGGGGGTCAACCGTTTTAGCGGATGGTGGTTTGCCCGATAACTTTCACGGCTCTAACATATATCATGTATATCTGCCTTGGCGAATGATAGAAACTGATGACCAAGTTTTTGATTGGAAAGCAGTTGAGCAAATTTATCTTAATCCAATCACCAATGCACACCCCAATGCTACCGTAGTATTGCGCTTAGTAGCTGACTATCCTGACGGCCCAGGTTCAGGTTTAAATTCCCATTACACAGGAGGGGACAATGATCGAGATTATCCTTTATTTCTGGAACAAGAGCCGTTGAATATTGGGCGCAATAACTACAGCAGTTGTAACGGAGATGGGCCCGGTGTCGCACCAGATTGGAATGACCCTGAATTCAGGGATCAAGCGACGGAATTGGTTGTGGCGTTCGGCAGTTACTTTGATGGTGATCCGCGAATCACTGCCATTCAAGTTGGTTTGTTAGGCCTGTGGGGGGAGTGGCACCAATCTGGTTGTGAATCCATTGCACCTGATGATGAAGTTAAAAATTTGGTTAAAATTGCTTACCAAGATGCATTCGATCAAACACCATTGCAGACCCGCTACGCACGTGAACCAGATGTGGCTAATGTAGATTTTGGATTTCATGAAGACTATTTCCCTTCATTCACCGCTAATTGTATATATGGTTTTCCCGAGTGCAGTGATACTGGCGACTGGAGTTTAGAGTTTGGGCTGGCTAACATCGTACCGGATGCACGGACCAATTGGCAAACTAACCCTGTATCAGGTGAAAGTCCTTTGAGTTCACAAAAAAATACTTGGATCAATGATGAAGCTGATGTAATCACTGTAATTAATGATTACCATTTCAGTTTCCTTGGGCCTGCTGGTAAACATGAAGAAGATGGTAATGATGCCACTTTAGATCGCATTGCCAATCAATTGGGTTATCGCTTACAATTGAACGAGGTCAGTATTGATTCACCCATCACAAGTCATACGACAAATGTAGCAGTATCTCTGATCAATATTGGCTCAGCGCCGGTTTATCATTCATATCAATTAACTTTGGATTGGATAGATAGTAATGAGTTAACTGTTGACAGTTGGACTTTAAGTCAGCCGTTGAGTTCATGGCTTCCAGGCAACAACATGATGGTAAAAAGCTCATTCACCTCGTCTTTGCCAAATGGAACTTATAGCCTGAGAGCTTATGGCAAATCAGAAAATCCTGCGGGTGCTTTTATGATATTGGCTAACAGCAACCACGATTCCGATGGTAGGGTCATACTTGGTAATGTAGTTATTGATCGAACAGATTTGATTTTTACTGACGGTTTTGAGTGAACAAGGGATTTATTAACGACTGCTTGCAGTAGCGGATGAAGACATCAGCACCATAAGTAAACTGGTGAGAGTAAGGCGGGGTGTTTAAGCGTTGTACAATCGCTTTATATTGACAAACTCCCTGGCTGATAGTGATTATCTAAGCAACAATACTCAGGGCTTTAAGTGCGGCATCTCTTGCGAACATACGATCACGATAAGCTAAATATTGTGAAGGAATTTTGAATTTAAACCTTTCAGCCCAGCTAATTGTTTGTGCCAGCATAATGTCTGCAAAAGTAAATTCATCACCAACCACTGTACCATCTAAGTTGACTATGCCATTTAAAGCATTAACTGCCTTAGCGAACTCAAACTCGGCGGTGGGCAAAATATCAGTTACTCGTTGTTCTTCTGGTAAGGCAAAGCGATGCTTACCGTTGGTCCAGAGAGGTTGTTCCAGTTCTGTAATGATAAAGCTGGTTACCTCATCATATTGAGCTCGTTCTTTAGGCTGGGTTGGGATAAAAGTTGTTTCACTGATGTTATTTATGTAGTTTATGATGGCCAAGCTCTCAGTGAGAATAAAGTCATCATGTTCAAGTGTAGGTACTTTGCCTTGTGTGTTTTTACTTAAATAATTTTCAGAAAGGGCAGAATTCTCTGCATTTTTATCAAAAACCATATCATCATAATTAAAATCTAAACCTGCTTCGCATAATGCCCAAAGACAACGAAAAGATCGTGATTGACCAAACCCATAAAGTTTTAATGACATAGCGTTTCCAATTATTAGTAATATAGTTAAAGTGAGGCCTAAATAAATGTCTCTTTATAAGAAATTTTAACACTAAGCTGTTTTATGAAGGGAGTAGATTCTAATATTTTTTAACATACGTATAGTTTGTCAAATAAACTTAGCTCGAACTCAGAAGTGAAGCAGTCACTTGATAACGCATATTTCCTCCAGACTGTATCGCATTGAACGGATAACAGGTGGTTAAAATTAATTCATCTTGCTGTTTGATGATGACCTGTTGTTGATTCGAATCCACAACCTGCAAATCTTTGACTTGATAGGCGAACTGTCCAGAAGTTGTTTCTATTTTTATTACGTCATTAAGCTTAATCTGCCCAAGGAATTTAAAGTGTGAGTCATTATGGGCACTGATAACTGTAGATATAGACTCACCAGGCATTCCAGCTGATACGGTTCTGGCCGGACCAAAAGCCATGTTTCGGCCACTGGCTCCTTCCAAAACATAAGTGGTTTGATCTAAACTTGGAAAACTGAGTTTAGCGACAGGGTGGGTGTCTGCCCAACTCCAGGGTTTATGTTTCTTCTCATCTATAAGAGTGGCTTGCCATGCCTCAGCGATCAAGTATTGTGCAAATTGGGCTTTGGCCAGCAAGTAGACGGAGGAACCTACTTGCCAGCTGCCCACGGTTAATAATGTAGCAATAATCAGTTTAAGCCATGTTTTGTTCCTTGTTTTACGGGTTGCCCAGAAAGAGTTTCTAGACTTAGAACCGAAAGTCATGGTTTGAGAGTTAGAATAGATCATTGTAGGCTCCATTATTTTTCGTTATTTCTTAAAGGGCCAATACCCTTTAGTTTCAATTTTTTACTTACGCTAGCTTGCTATTTTTTTAAAGGAAACTGCCCCTTTTAATAATATGGCTATTGACATGAGTAACATGCCAATCAATAGGTTCCAGCGCCAACCCAATGAGCCCTGTGGAAAAGGCACTTGGTGTGCGGCTTTTGCATTGGCTATTCGGCTGGCATCCGGATTTCTATCTACGGCCACCATGGCTGTGAACTCTGTAATTAAATGGTGCTTTAAAGCCAGTTCGATGATTTGATCTTTCAACAGTTCATAGTCTCCACCCAGCATTAAATCATCAGTCATTTCTTCAACTTTATTTCTGGCCCACAATCTAGCAATTCCCTCAGTACGGTCATCGTCATTGAGCTTAATCTGTTCTGACCAAGTTTTTTTATTGTTGCTGTCACCAGATAACCCACTGACAATAAAAGAAGGGGGTCCAGCGGTTTTATTAACAGGAGTCTTACTGGTAACAATCAAAGGTTGATCCATGTATAAATCAGCAATCACACTGGGACTCTGTACCACATCTGCAGTGTTCCAGGTTACTGCTACATCGGTTAAGGCAGGGCGTGATAATTGAGCAAAGAGGTGGCTCATTGAATCATTAACCTGATCTAAAGTAGCAATATGTGTGTAGGTTCCTTTGCCGAACATCGCGGCTTTACTCATGAAATAATTATTGGGTGCTGGGCCAATGGCAATGGTGAATAAACGCGCATCGCCTATGTCTTGTGATATTTGATCAAATATCACAGATTCGTTGCCAACTGAACCATCAGTCATAAAAATAATTTGGTTCAAATAATCAGACTTGATGTTTTCTCTTTGCATGGCGATTTGTAAAGCAGGAGCCATGTTAGTTCCGCCATCAGAGCTAAAACCATCCACAAAGTCTAATGCCAACCCGATATTCTCAGGCGTTGCTGCTTGTGAAGCTGTAAACAATGGCTTAGCAGTCGAGTCAAAATCAATGACATTGAAATAAGTATCTGCTTCAAGTTCAGACAAAGCGAATAACAGGGCATCCTTTGATTGTTCCAAGGCTAAACCATGCATTGACCCTGAAGTATCCATGATATAGGTCATATTTCTGCGCAGGGTAGTTTTTTCAACTTTATTGGGGGGCATCACCATTAACAACGAATATTCAAAACCATCCTTTTGTTCCGAAAAATACGCAGCTTTGGGTGTTTGTTCAAGCACAGGGTACCAACGCAGTACAAAATCATTGCTGTCATAAAGTTGTTGGTCTTTTAAGCTGATTGAGTGGCTATCAAAATTTTGTGTGATTTCTACATTGTGATGCAAAGAGCGCAGCTCATCTAAATCAAAACCTGCTTCCAAGTTAACATTGATTTGACGATAATTCTTATCTGTGACTGCAAACGTTTGGGGGAGTGGAGCATTTGACATCTTTGGGGTATAACGTGCTTTAATGGCCATTGGTAAGCGCAGTTCATAGAAGTCTTGTACATAACGCAGACTCAGTTGATAAGTGATTTCAATACTGATGGTTTCTTGTGGTCCAATATTGGCAATTTCGGAAGTGAAAATATTAGGTCGATATTGTTTGACCATGGTAGCTGTTAAACCGTCGGCTTTGGCGTGTTCGTAAACTTGTTCAGCTTGTTTTTTTTCATGAATTTCACCCTCAATGATTCGCTCGCCAATAGCCATTTTAAGTTGATAAACAGCAGATTTATCTGTCATCGGAAATGCATACACTCCTTCGGTGATCCACTCATCCTTATCATTGATGAAAGTTTGTTTTAACTTGATGGTGGCTAATAACCCAAAGACATCTACATCATAATCAGTTTTTACCAATTTCAAACTGTGATACTCTCCAGTGTTTTTGTTGAATTCCATCATCATGCCGCTGGAAATGTCATCAAAATTAATGGAGTTTGCATACTCATTTGGGATATTAGCTGGTTGTGCATGTACATTGATGTGATACAAGGTGGTGTAAAAGATCGCCAAAGAAAAAATCACTGCATCCTTCCAGTTCAAACCTAATTTATGATATTTCTTGGTTTTTGTGATTGAAGGTTTATTAGGCTGCTGCTTTTGTGCCAATTGTTCCAGTTCCCAGCGGATGGATTTTTTATGCTTTACTTTCATGTCCTGCCTCAAATAGTTATCTTGAGAACCATTAAAACAGGCAAAGATGCAAAACTCAGGTTAACTTTATGATGAGTTATGGCGAGTTATGACCAACTTATGTTATTAACCCGGCATCCTAATACGTTGAGTTCAGCCTCCATGTGTCTG
>CALLLZ010000440.1 GCA_938008005.1 uncultured Marinicella sp.
GCATTCAGAAATGAATGTACCATATATGCTTCATACCCTGTTATCTTAATGATTTGTTGACTGGTTAGCTTTTGTTTCGAAAGTATGGCAGCAATGGTTATAAATTCTGGTTTATATTCAGAAAAGCCAAAATTCGGCCATTTTTTCAATGAAATGGGTTGTTCCTTCAGGCGTTTCTTAAGAGGAAGGTAAGAAAAATGTTCCCACAAAGATTCTATTATTGATGACATGTCGTTCTCCTTTTTAGCTAGAAAACACACACCTTTTCACACATGTACTATCTTTTAGTATACCACGTGAATTAAATGTGAAACAAATTTGTTTTTATAAGAGCAAAAAAAATGCTTAGTATGGAACTAAAAAAAGTTGTCTGTGATCGTAAATTGATGATGAATTTGTATTTGAAAGCTCTTAGCTAAAGTCTATCAATAGAATAAAGGCCAGGGCTTGTGTGTGGAAGTCATGATTACTCTGCATTGGTTGCATATTGCCATTGAAACAATCCCATCCAGCCAACTACAATAGCAATCAACCCAGCAGCAGTGATGCCATTGATTGTGGTGATCCAAGTTTGACTGATAATTAATGTTGCCGTTAAACCTACCCATAAAGCATCACCTATAGCAATGGCCAAAACCAATTTAGAATTTGGTTTAGATTTATTACCAACCCATAATAACAACATGCCATAGAGGTTCAATATCACACCCATGGCAACAACAATTACTTCAGGGGCAGGATTGGTGTCGCTTAAAAAGCCAATAATTGGTATGGGAATAAAAACGAACAAAGCGCCGAATAATAAACAATTAAGGCCATTTAGTTTAAGTACTGTTGAGATTTGCTTCATTTGACCTGCTCAGGCTAGATTAATAAAACGCTATTATATCCAATGGTTAGATTGTAAGTTAGGCAAGTTCTGATGAATTACGAATGTTTTAATGTTTTAAGTAACTGCACCATCTGTTTTTTACTGAGTTTTTCAGGGGTGAAGCTATTAAAACCTGCTTGGGTAAAGTATTCCTGAATGGAAGGATGTGAATGAATAAACTTCATTGACCAGGAATTAAAACGTCTGTTGCGTACTTTTATCGACACTAAAATCTGTAACTCAATATGCCTTGGGTCTTTTTGAATGGTTTTGAGTAGCTCTCGAACGGCAGATTCTGGCCCTTCAATACATTGAAAAAAACGTTCATTTCCATAATACAACACACCAGTTATGTGATGAGTGGAGTTGTTCTTATTGGCTTGACCTAGTATGGTTGTGGTGATGCAGTTTAGTTTGACTTTATCTTTAGCAAGCTCAGGGTGTATCCGACTGGTGTACGCCAGCAATACCAATGATTCAGTCAGGTTATCTATTTCAAGTTCCACTGGTAAATTGTAATAGAACTTATATTCTATATGTTGCTTACAATGTAAACAAATTTGTCAAACTACTTGATAATAGCTTTAAAAGTACATGTGAAATTTAACCAAAATATACAGGTGAATTCATTAAATCACTCTATATTTAAGCCAGTCAAGAATGTTTCAGCATGGTCTAAGTGAAGTTGCTGTTTTTCAATTGTCATGCGATCCCATGTATTTAATAACATGCCGATTCGTGGATTGGATTCAAAAAAAATTCTTTGTTTATGTATGAAACGCCAAAATAAGCCATCCCATGTAGCACGCCATTTGACTGATTGTTTGCCACCCTTATAATCGCTCATTTTAAGAATGTAATTACTGGAACTGATGTATGGTTTGGTGGCCATCAATCCACCATCAGCAAATTGACTCATGCCGTAAACATTGGGAACCATGACCCAATCATATGCATCAATGAATAATTCCATAAACCATTGGTATACCGCATCCGGATCAAATTCACACAATAACATGAAATTACCCAGTATCATTAATCGTTCAATGTGATGACAGTAACCGGTCTTCAACACTTTTTCAATGGTGGCATCAATGGGTTCTATGCCAGTGCTTCCAGTATAAAAAGAATCAGGTATCTGGCGTGTAAATTGCCAATAATTACGTGTTCTTTGTTGTGCGCCGATATTTTCATACAGCCCACGGATGAACTCACGCCAACCAATGATTTGACGCACAAAACCTTCAGTTGAATTCAAAGGGATGTTGTGAGTTTTGGCATGTTCTAAAGCTTTGTTGATCACTAGCTGGGGAGATAGCAGCCCCACATTCAACATGGGGGTCAAAACGCTGTGATTTAAAATCAATTGCTTTTGAACGATGGCATCTTCATACGCACCAAATTTTTGAAAACGATATTTCAAAAAATCATCCAACCATGATTCAGCTTGAAGATGATTGATGGGGTAGGTTAAGGAGGTAGAAACATTTAGATGACCTAGGTTATCAGCAAAGTGTTTTGTAACATACTCATGTGCTTCTTGGTGAAACGTTGTTTTGTCTGGCATTTTGATTTTAGGTGGAATTTTTTGCTTTGGGTACTTCTTACGATTGTCCACATCAAAACTCCATTGGCCACCAATGGGTTTGTTATCATCATCCATCAAAATATTCATACGTCGCCGTTGTTGTTGATAAAACTGGTGGTGAAAGTATGTTTTTTTATTGGCCTTAAAAAAACTTTCTGTGCTTGAAAGTTTAGATAAAAAAAGTCGACTGGGTAAAACCTTTCTACTAACAGCAAAGGTTTCACAAGCATGATTTATTTGTAGTTCTAACCATTCATCGCTGGTGTCTACGCTGATGATTTTATTGATGCCTTGTTGAGATAAGTAATCAATCAGCTTTTTTAGCTCTGCATGGCTGTCATGGGCACTGATATAGATCAATGAGCGTACCAGGGGTTTGGCTTTTGCTTCAAAAGCTTTCATGGTGGCACGATGAAAAGCAATTTTTTGTTTGTGAAATTTATATTG
>CALLLZ010000441.1 GCA_938008005.1 uncultured Marinicella sp.
AAAAAGGTGCTTAATCAGGATCTCCTTAAGGAGACCCTGATTAAGCACCTTTTTATACAGTTTTCAGTTTATTGTATTTATTTTACTTTCATTTCTTTTAACAAACGATCGGCGTTGTCTATTTTATCCATAACCCATAAGATATAACGAATATCCACATGAATACTGCGTGTTAATACTTTGTTGAAAACCCAATCAGAACTGATACTTTCATAGTTTCCATCAAACGCCAAACCAACTAATTGAGCATTCGCATCTAAAGTCGGAGAACCAGAGTTACCACCTGTAATATCTAAGTCAGCTAAGAAGTTAACTGGCACAGTGCTCAAAGCTTTCATTTCATACGAGCCATAATCTTTGGCCTTTATCAAATCGATCTGTTTTTGAGGACCATCAAAAGGCTCAACTCCTGTATACTTCTCAACGATCCCATTTAAGCCGGTAAAAGGCGCATAACTCACTGCATCTTTAGGTTGATAGCCCACCACATTGCCATAGCTCACCCGTAAAGTACTGTTGGCATCAGCATAAACAGGTAAGTTTTTTGACTTTGCATAAGCTAAATACGAACGCATATAGTTCATTCGAGCTTCTTGAAGGTTGGCATCTAACACTTCCTCCTTCTTTTCTTCACTGATGTTTAAATCATACATATCTACAGCTAGTTGAATAAAAGCATCATCAGAGGCTTCAAAATCTGCTGCTGACTTTTCAAACCAACTCATCCGAAAGTCCACATCATCAAGCTCAGTATTGTTATAAATTTCATTCACTTTTTTACTCAGCATTTTGCCGTTTTCATCATTCTCTTTAATATTGAAAAACTGATCAACATCAGCAAAACGTTCGGTTTTCGGTAAACTCGCATATAAACTCAAAGCATCATGCAACAAAATTTCATCCATCTGCTTATCAAATGTTTGATTCATACTTTTCATGGAACGTTTAATCCGCCCCCAATTGCGTTTTTGATAACTGCCATTTCTCTCATGATCCGGTTTATCTCGTTCTTTGGCCAACCGATACATGCGGTTAGCAGCAGACAATAACTTACTTGAGTTAATGTTGCTAAAATAAAAATCTCTTTCTCTACTTTGTTGGCTGTCAGAGATAATTTTCCTTAGATTTGCCAAGTGGTTAACATTACTTGCTGAACTATTTTCTTTATTCCATTGTTCGAATGCCAACTCCCCTTCGCGCTTATTCTTTACCAACAACGCATCACTAAAGCCGTCTAACATGCCTTGAGAATTTTTAAGGTAATTGTTAATACCTGCTAACGAAGCCGCATACTTAACTCCCACTTCTGGCCTGGTCTTAGACTCCTGGTTGACCATTTTAACGACTTTGGAATAGTATTTGATCCACGTGGGGTAGCGCCAATTTACAGATGCCTCAATCTCTTCTGACAAACGATGTCGATTGGTACGTCCTGGATAACCAAGAACCATCGCAAAATCACCCGCTTCTAAACCAGCAGGATTAACCGTTAACCACGTCGCTGGTTGATAAGGCACATTGTCTTCAGAGTATTCAACGGATTCCCCTGCTTTGGAGACATAGGCTCTTAAAAAAGCAAAATCTCCTGTATGTCTTGGCCAAATCCAATTATCTACATCACCGCCGAATTTACCTATCGAATCTGCCGGTGCATAAACAAGCCTGACATCTTTAATTTGTAACTGTTTTATTAGGTAAAACTGTAGACCACCATGAAAAGTACGCACATTACAGCGAAACTCCTCTTTGGTTTCGCAGCCTTTAACAATGGCTTTTTTAATTTCATCGGTCTTATCGAACCTTGCCTGACCATGTAGTGAATCAAGGGCGTCTATAAACTGATCACTGACATCCTTAATTTGTTCCGTCACATAAACATATAACCCTGGACCTCCAGATAATTCATCATTTAATTCTTGGGCATAAAAACCAGCATCTATTAGGTTATTCTCGGCTGTTGAGTTATGTTGAATGGCACCATAAGCACAATGATGATTGGTAATCACCAGACCAGTTTCAGAGACAAAAGAAGCTGAACAAAACCCCAGAGACACCAAAGATGTCATCGGATGTTTATCTAATTCGGAAATATTTTCAACCGGTATTTGTAAACCTTTGGCTTTTAAATCAGCTTCTAAATCCAGCAATTCGGCCGGCTGCCACATACCTTCAACTGCCATTAAACTGAAAGGCATAAAAAGCAAGCTCATAACTATTCTTCTGATCATATTTTTTCCTAATGTGTGTGTTTTATTGGTTATATAAATCCCGAACTCAATAGCGTTGATTTAAATAACAAAGCCCAAATAGATTCTTCAAGCTTTTCTCGGGTTATAGATTATACCGATAGAAATAATAATTATATCAATAAATACAAGTTTGTTTAAAACAAAAAGAACTTGTGTTTCACTTCCTTTTAATTGGTTCATTTTAAAGTTCTGCTCATTATAAAATGCTCTAGCAAGCACCTAACCTCCTGCCTTTGAGCTACATCTCAACACCCAAAGAAAAGTCTCTCTCATAACTTTTTTTACAGTTAATCAGTTGAAGGTTTAGTTTTTTTCACTGAGGATTTCTTTTTAGCCACTTTTTTACTTATTGCTTTCTTTTTTGTTACTTTCTTAGCAGCTTTATTGGGGTCACTGCTGGTTCGCGTTACTGTTTTTCTGGTTTTAATTTGACTGAGCTTTTGTATTTTTTGACTCAACGCAGTGACTTTTTCCAACACGTCGGTATTGATATCAAGTTTTTTATTTAAGGTCATTATCACCGGGATAAATGAGGTTTCCATAGTTTGAGAAAGTGACTTCAAAGCATCGTCTAAGCCTGGTAATGGTTCATTTGATACACTGACTTCAAGGTTCAACTGATTAATGGCTTCTATCAAATGTTTAGAAACTTCATGTAATTCTTGTTTTGATTGATTGGTGGTTTTGGTTTGACCTGTAACTATTGAAGTACCCATTTCAGTCAAGCTGTTTTTTAAAGCAGCAATTTGGCTGGCTACTTTAGTTGCACCATCTGCATCGTCTCCAGCCAATGCGTTTCGGACCTTAAACTCCGTTTTAATTTCATGCCATCTTTGTGCATCAGTATCGGTTAACAACCCTCGAAGCTCTTTGAGTTTCAGCAAGTTTTCTTCAGCACCTGTGGTGAGTAATTGTGCCTCACCTACATAATGGTCGTCCAACAACTGTTGCAACTCAGATTCATCCATAATCGCCACTACTTTTTCTGCCAGTTTATTCATATTCCGGTAGCTGCCTTGTAACTTAAATGAAGGTTCTTCTCGATATCGATCATCCATAGCAGCTGAGCGAATATACTCCTGATTGACCTTAAGAATCACCTCTTGCACTTTAAACAAACTTTTTAATACGGTGGTGATTTCATTGATCTCACTGCTTGAATAACTGTGACTCAAATCAGATGAGGCCACTTCCTTACCATGTGCTATATCCATCAGTAAATATAAATCATTCAAATCGCGCAAAGCCAAAGGGGCTAACACAGCATTGGATGTCAGTGAATTCTCGATATAACTCATCGAAAAAATATCATCTTGCCCACTCAACACATCACCTAAATTATATACATCTGCTCGGTTGGCCAACATATCTGGAACCCTGAAAACTTCTCCTGATTCTGTATAGGGATTACCGGCCATAATGACACAAAACTTCTTCCCTCTGAGGTCATAGGTTTTACTCTGCTCTTTCCATACACCTTCAATTTTTCTGGTGCCATCGCACAGTGAAATAAACTTCTGTAAAAACTCTGGGTGAGTGTGTTGAATATCATCCAGGTATAACATCACATTGTTGCCCATTTCTAAAGCCAAATTCAGCTTATCTAACTCTTGTTTGGCTGTGGCATTAGGTGCATTGGCTGGGTCTAAAGATTTCACTTCATGTCCCAGTGACGGACAGTTAATTTTCATGAAATTTAACCCAAGTCGATTGGCGGTATATTCCATTAAGGTTGTTTTACC
>CALLLZ010000442.1 GCA_938008005.1 uncultured Marinicella sp.
TATGAAAAAAATAATATTTAGTTTTTTAGTATTAACCAGCGGCGTTTTAACAGCAGCCACTTTCGAAGTTAATTTAACCCTTCAAGATCATGTTGATGAAAACCCAGGTGACGGGGTATGTGAAATCGGACCTGGTGATGATTTCTGTACTTTGCGTGCGGCCATTATGGAAGCCAATGCAAACAACACTTTCGACGTGATCACTATTCCAGTAGGATCGACTGTCAACCTGAGTATAGGTACCGACGGTAATGCTTCTGCAGGCAGTGGTGATTTGGATATCACCGAGCCATTGCGGATAGTAAGTGGTGATGAAAACACAGATCCACAAGATTTCGCTGTTATTGATGCTTCAGAATTGGGAGACAGAATTTTTGATTTGCGATTTGCCAGAGGTATCACACTGAGTCGATTGAGGCTAACAGGTGGTGATGTAGACACAGGTTCCACTGAAGTTGTTAACAATGCAGGTGGCGCCATTCGGATTTTTAACAGTACAGCAACTGGCACATCAAATCGCATTACATTTGATCAGGTCATGTTTGACCGAAATGATGCCAATGATGGCGGTGCACTGGCTGTATTTGGAACGACCAATGAAGTGAATGTCATAAACAGTGTCTTTGAACAAAACAACAGCTTAAACAATGGTGCAGCTATTTATGTCGAAGACAGTAATTTAAATATAGATCAAAGTTCTTTCTTTCTTAACATCGCAGAAACAGGAGGTTTTAAAGAGACCATTTATTTGGTCAAGGAAAATGATGTAGATGTAGAAGTTAACCTCACCAATGCCAGTCTACTTGGATTAGATACCAATGGCCAACTACCCACGCAAACGGGAATCAATGCCCGCGGTATGGACGTCAGGTTAAGGCATGTAACTGTCAGTGAATTTGATGGCCGTGGTATTAGAATGGTAGGCAATGGATTTACACCAAGATTCAGCGTCGATAATTCAATGATCGTTGATAATGCAGTTGATTGTGGTATGGATGATAACTCTATTTTAGATTCAGTCAGTAGTAACTACACCGATGATAATTGTGATATTCCAACTTCTGCATTGGTGAATGACTCTGGCTTGAACCTGAGGCAAAGAGATGAATTTAATTTTCAATATTTCAGAGCGCCCCAAGTGGATAGTCCAGCAATTGATTCTGCCAGCCCAGCCATCTGTGGAGACATTGACCAATTAGGTAACATCAGACCTGTAGATGGCAACTTCATTCCTGAATTCAATGAATGTGATCGTGGCGCTATTGAGGTTAACAGGGATTTAATTTTCTACAATGGGTTTGAATCCTGACTAACTCAGCTTGAAAAGCCAAGGAAAAAATAATGAATATTAGACTTAATAAATTGCCATTAAAGCTGGGCGAAATCAGCATAAAACCCAAGGAAATTTTTATGTGGATGTTGCTATTTTGGTTCGTAACAGCAACAGCCTCTCGAGCAGATGTATCTGAAAAAGTCAGTCAAGATATTCAGCGCTTTAAGGCATTTGAAATAAAAAGTGAAGTCCTGAAAAATAACCAAGGTGTTTTTGTAACCATTGGAGTCGATGCAGCGTGTGACTTTGATTCAGCGGTGGACAGCATCCAAGCTGCCATTGATTCAGGTGCTACAGAAATTCGAGTTGCATCAAATGGTACTTATCAAAATAATCTGACCATAGAAAATCAATCAGTGGTTATTCGCGGCGGTTTTGCTGATTGTGTGGCTGCTGATGCCAACCAGCAGGTTTTTGATGATTTAACTGTTATCGATGGCAGTGCTTTGGCGGAGCCTGTTATTCACATTACTGGTTCACAGAACACCCAAACGATAAGATTTGAGAATTTGAGTTTGACTGGTGGTAACGGACTGCAAAGTGGGGGCGGGATATTTTTGGACGAAACGGATGTTGAGTTGCAAATGCTCAGGGTGGTTGTGACCGATAATTCGGCATCGAGCGGCGGAGGTGTTTCTGTGCTTCGAGGTCGTGTTGATCTTTATGGCCAAGACTTCACCTCGATTAACAACAGCAGCAATGGTGTTGGCGGTGGAGGACTGTTTTGCAATGGGTTTTTTAATAATTTGACCCTAACAGGCATGAGTTTAATCGGTAATAACGAGGCAGTGCGGGGGGGAGGTGTGAGCTTAACAGGTGGTTGTCAGATGAGTATGTATTCATCAAATCACCCTGAGGCTTTGAGTTTTTTAGCCGGGATTGTGGCCAATAGCACCACCAGAGAAGGTGGTGGTGCGATGTTAAGTTTTGGTGCTCAACTCAATCTGTTCGGTGAACGCATGTGTGATGGAAAAGTTTGTTTGGGAACTGATGATGTGCCAATACATCTGAGCGCCAACAGTTCAGCTGAGAATGCCAGCAGCCAGGAACCAGGTGGTGGTTTATATCTCGATAATGATTTGTCATTTACAACGTTAACCGGGTTTTATGCCAATGGCTTGGTGATGGAACAAAATCAGGCGGGCGGTGATGGCGGCGGTGTTTTTATAGGCCAGAATACTGAAGCCATCATCACCAGAGTATCAGGGCCTTGTTGGACCCCAGACCGTTGTAACTTAATCATTGCTAACTCATCTGGAACGGAAGTTGGCTTGGGTGGTGCATTTTATGTAGATGGTGGGCGTTTAGAACTCAGTCAAACCTACCTTGAAGAAAATCGGGCTGATTTTGGTACAGCAATCAGTGCCAGTGGTGAGGATGCCTTGGTAACTCTGGAGGCCGTAGTTATTGATGACAATGGTGATGATGGCAGTGATGATTTCTCAGATTTCAGCGTGATCAGAGCTGACTTGGGCGCCACGGTTGATATCAGGCATTCAACTGTGGTTGATAACAATGTGCAAGGCAGTGTCTTTGATGTTGGTGTGGCGTTAAATTCTTCGATGAACTTGTTTAATTCAATTGTGCACGACCCAGGTTCAGGAGACTTGTTTGGAGCAGTCACCGGTAGTTTAAGCATCAACTGTTTATTGGCACATGAAGATAACTCCTTCAGCGGTAATCAAGTGGTGGTTGATGATCCTCAGTTTTTTGACCGTGCAGGTGGGGACTTTCACCTTAACCCAATTTCTCCAGCCATAGATATGTGTCAAGGTATTCCAATGTTCAATCCTTTAGACATCGATACTGAGTCTCGAGGCTGGGATGATCCAAATAATGACAATGGTTTTGGTGCATATGATGCCGGTGCCGATGAAAGTTATATCAATGATGTTATTTTTATAAATGGTTTTGAAACCCCTATGGCGGTCAGATGATATGAAAAAGTGTGTATTAATTATTTTTATGGGCTGTGTTTTTGGTGCCAATGCAATTGAGTTTAATGTGACCACCAGTAATGACACCACAGATGCAAATTTAGCTGATGGTTTATGTTTGGATAGTAATGGGC
>CALLLZ010000443.1 GCA_938008005.1 uncultured Marinicella sp.
AACAATGCCACATATTTTCGTCCATTCTCTTCAAATTGATAGCCATATTCCGCGGTAAGTGTATCGATTCTTTCAGGGTGATAAATATTGGCAAAAACATTTTCTACTCGTTGTTTTTCTGCATCAATTTTTTCCACAAAGATCACCCCTTCACTGGAAAAAAATTTTTGAAACTTACCCTCGGTCAACCCCATTAATGAGATATTTTCACTGGCTTGAGTGGTGAACTCTTTAGACAACCTTGCAGCCTGAGGTGAAATAACCAACGAAATAACAAGCATCAAAACAAAAACCAGCGACATCAAAGGCAACAAGGCGCGGAGTACGTCTTTGGTAGACCACCCAGTTGCATGCATCATAACCACCTCTTGATTACGATACATTTGACTCAATGAAACCAGTACACCCAAGTAAAACGACAGTGGAATCAAAATAGCCAGCACATCAACTGACCGTAAGCTTAATTCAATAAACAACAATTCAGGTGGCAATATACCACGTGCAATGGTACGTAAAGTTGAGGTAAACAAAGTACCAATCATCAATAAAAATAACAACAACAAAACCACCAATGAGGTTTTCATGGTTTGCTTTCTGAGGTAGTTGGCTAATATATTCATTAAAGCGTATTAATAATGAGTGCTTGTTAATTTGCTGAAGGCGCACATTTTAGCAGAACACTTGATTATTTATGTTGAGAAAATTTAACAACAGCCACAATCTATTAACCCGCATATTTTAATTAGCACTGGTTAATGCAGCGCAGGTTGATTAAAATGACCAGCCGATTTAACTTTGGAGCACAACCATGAAAATAAAGTCTACCCAACAAGCCATCAATACCAATCAAGCAGACCAGGTAATTATTGGCCATTTCAAAGGTCAAAAAACCAATTCATGGATTGAAGAACTAGGCTCCGAAATCAAAGATCAATTCATTGCTCGCATCAAAAATAAAGATTTTACAGGCCAAACGGGGCAAGCTCAAAACTTGTACGCGGCAAAAGGGCAAGTCATCACTGTGTTGGGGTTAGGAAAAGCCGACAAGCTTTCTGCGACCGCACTTTATGAAAACACCCACAAAATAATACAAGCAGCCGCCAAGTCAAGAAGTCAAACTGTAGCCATTTATCTGGCACTGAATGAATTTGACGACATTGATCCTGAGCAAGCGACCAAATTAGTGACACTGGCATCTGCTCATGCTGAATACCGTTATGAAGACACCAAAGCTTATAAAAAAGACAACAAGCATAAACTCAAAGAATTGGAAGTCGCGGTCAATGATTCACAAACAGCTGCTTTCAAACAAGCCAAAGCCATGGCATCAGGTGTCAGTGCAGCCCGGCATTTAGGCAACTACCCACCTAATGTATGCACGCCTAAATACATAGCAAGCTATGCAACCAAAATAGCCGAAAAGAATAAAAAGTGCGAAATCAACGTCCTCAACCACAAGCAAATGAAAAAAATGGGCATGGGCGCTCTATTGGCAGTGGGACAAGGCAGTGCCAATAAACCTAAAATGGTGGTCTTAAAATACAACGGCGCAGCTCAAGACCAAGCCCCAATCGCATTAGTCGGTAAAGGCATCACTTTTGATACAGGTGGCATATCATTGAAACCAGGTGCCAACATGGACGAAATGAAATATGACATGTGTGGCGCGGCCACAGTTATCGGAGGATTTGTCGCAGCAGTAGAATTAGGCCTACCAATTAATTTATTGACCTTTGTACCTGCTGTAGAGAATATGCCTGACGGCAAAGCTTACCGTCCCGGCGATGTAATTACTTCATACTCTGGCAAAACCATTGAAGTGCTGAACACAGATGCTGAGGGTCGTATGATACTGTGTGACACCCTGACGTATTCTCAAGAATTCAAGCCTTCTGTAGTACTTGACTTTGCAACATTGACTGGTGCTTGTGTCGTCGCTTTAGGGCATCAAGCTTCAGCGGTTATGACCAAAACAGATGGCCTATACGATGACCTAAAAGCAGCCGGCTTACAATCTCATGATCGCGTCTGGGAATTACCACTCTGGGACGAGTACCAAAAACAAATTGATACCACATTTGCTGACATGCAAAACATTGGTGGCTTTCCAGCTGGAACAATCACTGCTGGTTGCTTCTTATCACGTTTCACCGACGGTCAAAAATGGGCTCATGTTGATATAGCAGGAACTGCTTGGAACAGTAAAAAAGATGGTGCAACTGGTCGACCTGTTGCGATGCTGACACAGTACCTTATCAATGAAAGTCAAAAATAACCTGATTGATCACCGACTGAAGAAAAAAATATAAATCATGATAGAGAAATACGACCCAACCCAGATTGAAACAAAATGGTATAAAAACTGGGAAAAGAATGGATACTTTAAAGCAAGGGCTACTGATCAGACTGGTGCTACCAACAAAAACGACCAAAACACGTATTGCATCATGATACCACCGCCGAATGTCACTGGCACTTTGCATATGGGTCATGCGTTTCAGGATACCATTATGGACACCTTGATTCGCTACCATCGCATGCAAGGTAAAAACACCTTATGGCAACCTGGAACAGATCATGCTGGCATTGCTACCCAAATGGTTGTTGAACGTCAATTAAACGCTCAGGGTACATCTCGAGTTGAACTAGGTCGAGAAGCCTTTGTGGACAAAGTTTGGCAATGGAAAGAGCAATCAGGCAACACCATTACCAATCAATTACGCCGCATGGGTGCATCACCTGATTGGTCAAGGCAGCGTTTCACTATGGATGACGGTATGTCAGCAGCAGTGATGAAAGTATTTGTTGAACTACATGAAGAAGGTTTAATTTATAGAGGCCAACGCTTGGTCAACTGGGATCCAACTTTAAACACTGCTTTAAGCGATTTAGAAGTAGAGTCCGTAGAAGAAAATGGATTCATGTGGCATTTCAACTACCCTGTTGCCGATGACAACGGCCAAGCTACTGATACCTTTTTGACTATAGCGACCACACGACCTGAAACCTTATTAGGCGATACTGCAGTGGCAGTCAACCCCGAAGATGATCGCTTTAAACATTTAATAGGTAAGCAAGTTTTGTTACCAATTTGTGATCGACTTATACCGATTGTTGGCGATGAACATGCCGACCCTGAAAAAGGCACCGGTTGTGTGAAAATCACACCCGCACATGACTTCAATGACTATCAAGTAGGTAAACGTCATGATCTTCCACTTTTAAATGTATTGAACTTTGATGCCACCATCAATAAGAATACACCTGATGCCTACCATGGACTACCTAGATACGAAGCCCGCAAGGCCGTAGTGACTGAAATGGAAGATTTGGGTTTACTGGTTGAAATCAAACCACATACGTTAATGGTTCCGCGCGGAGACCGTTCTGGTGATGTGATTGAACCCATGCTTACCAACCAATGGTATGTAGACGCCAAAACTTTGGCCAAGCCCGCTATTGAAGCTGTTGATAATGGCGACATCAAATTTGTACC
>CALLLZ010000444.1 GCA_938008005.1 uncultured Marinicella sp.
TTTGATCATTCATATATCATCTAGACATACATGAGCATTTAAAAAGCAGTTTTAGTATTTTTTGGTGGCTAAGCCATGATACGGATCATATGCAATGAACATGCAAATGATCCGTATTTTTCCGAGTATAGTGCTTAAAAAAGCCAGTTTACAGTCATACGGGCATTTAAAGGTGCCCCAACAGTTGCTTGATGTGTACTGTGTGAGTTAGGAAAGTAGAGTTCATCAGTGAGGTTCTCTACATTAAGTTGGATTCTGAGTCTGTTTGAAACGTCATAGAATGCTGCAGCATCAATACGGGTATAGCTGGGTAGCGTTGCGCTGTTACTGTTGTTAATAAAGCTATCGTCTTGATAACTTAAGCCTAATCCTAAGCCCAATTTATCCGTGACTTGGAAGTTGTTCCAAATTGAAAACATATTTTCTGGTAACTCGCGGGGGCGCAAACCAGTAGGGCCGTTTCGGTTGACCTGCTCACCGTCTAGGTTTGTGTATCCAGCAGATATATACCAGCTATCATTAATTTGGCCTTTCAACTGTATTTCAAAACCATCGGTTTCTGAGTCGATGATGTCCAAAGTTGATGGATCTTCATCGGCAACTTGTGGAGAGCTTTGTTCAATCTCAAAAACCGCAGCGGTTAAACTTAATCCTCTATTGAAGTCCCATTTTAAGCCCACTTCTCGATTTGTGAAAGTGTTGGGGTCAAGTTGATTGTTATTGCCATTGATGTTTGCAAATTGCCCACCGCTTCTAGGTAGGAATGACTCACTGTAACTACCATAAATAGAGATGTTTTCTTGTGGTTTGTAGATAAGACCAAAACGCGGAGAGACTTCTTCATCTTTACGTGAGCGTCTTTCATCAGATTTTACATTGTATACGTCAATATCAAAACTATCGAAGCGCGCACCAAGAATCAAATCCAGTTGATCAGTTAATTGAATTTCATCTTGAATAAATACAGAGAAAACATCAATATCAACACGGGTATCGTCATTTAAATCAACGCTGAAATCATTGCTGGTTGGGTTGCCAGCTGCATTGGTGCCGATACCGTCTCTCAAGTTCAGCGGTCGATTGATTGAGAATATTTCATTGTCATCCATGGTGGTATTCCAAAAAGCATTGTACCGATCTTGATCAGAGGAGGTGTTGATGAATTCAATGCCAGTGACCAAAGTATGTGCTATGCTGCCGGTAAAAAATTGACCTATCAAATTACCTGATAAAATCATATTTTGACGTTGGGTGGTATCTACATAACCATCTAAAGTTACCACATCAGGCGTGTTGACTTGATCATAACCAGAAACGTAAAAGTTTTGATATAACTTGTCATAATCACCGTAAAAAGCACTGAAATTGCCTTTTAAATTTTCTGTGAACTCATGTTGTAAGGCGGCTCGAAATAAATGTGCTTGTAATTCAGTGGTGTTCAGGTTTGGATCGCCAAACACGATATTTTCAAAGCTTTCAACTGGGCGACCATCAGAGCCTGTTGGTATACCACGATCAATGAATCGCTGGTGATCAAGGTACTCATAGGATAAATCTAATGTCGTGTCAGTGGAAAATATCAAATGAGCCGTGGGATTGAATCCAATTCTTTCACCATCAAAAAAGTCACGGTGATTTTCTAAACCTTCATACATGGCGTTGATACGAAATGCCATGTTTTTTTCGCCAGAAAAGTTACTGTCTATTTGGACACCAAACCCGCCAAATGAATCCACAGACGCTTGTAAACTGTTGAACGATTCTCCAAATGTGGCTTTCTTTGTTACACGGTTAAGAATCCCGCCTGTGCCTCCTCGGCCAAATAACAGGGCGTTGGGGCCACGTAGAATTTCAACTTGTTCAAGATTGTAAAGAGGTCTAAAGTATTGCACGTCATCACGAACACCATCGATAAAAAAATCAGCTGTTGAACGTACACCACGAAAAACAACCGCGTCACGATGGCCTTCACCTTGTGAGGTATTTACACCAGGTGTGTAATCTATGATATCTCCTATGCTGTTAAATCCTTGCTGAGCCATTTGATCTGCTGTAATGATTGATAAACTCTGAGGAACATCAATGATGGGTGTAGGTGTCTTCAGTGCATTAACTTGATCTGAATAAAGAAACTTTCCTGATACGATGAGCTTATCTAAATCTGAGGTTTCACTCTCCTCGTCTTGCGCAACTGATTGTTTGGTCTTTTCAATACCTTTGGTGGATTGAGTAAAAGCTGTTGTGGTAAAGAATAGCAAGTAAAACACAACAGTACTGAGTAGGTATGGCTTCAAAAGTTTCATGATAGATATTGAGATTGTAAAAAATCGATGCATTTTAGTGCTAATGAGAATCAATGTCAAATGCATTCAATTCTCATTTCGAATAGTTTTCAAGCCAGTAGAATGTGTTTTACTTTATATGTTTTTAGAAGGAAATTTTGAAGCTTGCTTAATCAAAACTGAGTAAAATCATGTAAAAGTTAACTTCATGGTTTTGAAACAACAAAGCCTAGATAAGCTTTATCAATATTCGGTTGGATACAAATGGAAGAACCCGGGGGTAACGGTATTTCATTGTTGTGTTTGATGTGCTGACCATCATCCAGCCTTGAGGTAATGGCATAGTTCTCACCTTGGTATGCACACGTGAGTACCACTGCATTGTTGGCGGCAACTGAGTTGATGGAAATATGACTTTTGTGGATACTGATCTGTACTTTTTGATCTTTGTAAAATACATCACTGTTAGCCAATTGGAGGGAGCCAACTGGGGTATTGAGTTGGCCACTTTTATCGATTTTTCCAGTGATTAAATTGGCATGATTTAAGAAGCGAACCACATCAGGGTGTGTAGGGTTTTCATACAAGTCAGTCGGACTGGTCCACTGTAACAACTGGCCATCTAGTATTACGCCGATTTGATCAGCAACAGCGAATGCCTCGCTTAAACTGTGGGTAACCCATAAGGCTGTACAGTCATCAGCACGAAGCATGGTTTTTACTTCATGAACTAACTCGCTTTGTAAGCCAGAGTCAACACTGGAAAATGGTTCATCCAATAAAATAAGTTGTGGTTTGGGAGCCATGGCACGAGCCAGAGCCACCCGTTGGCATTGTCCACCAGATAATTGATGTGGATAGCGTTGCTTGAATGGCTCTAGCCGGCACAAAGCCAGCAGGTCATCGACACGTTGGTTTTGTTGTTGTGAAGAAAGATTCTGTAATCCAAAGGAAATGTTTTGTGCCACGTTGAGATGTGGGAATAAGGCCAAGTCTTGAAACAGCATACCAACTTGTCTTTTTTGTGGGGGGGTGTTTTGGTTTGAACTGGCAACGCATTGTTGGTTGATATAAATTTGTCCTAAATCAGGTTTTTCAAAGCCAGCTATCAAGCGCAGTAAGGTACTTTTACCACAACCACTTGGACCTAAAAGGCAGGCGACTTCACCTTGATTAACGGACAATGAAATGTCACCCAAAACAGTATGTTGGTCATAAGAAAAAGTAATGGATTTTAATTTAAGTGTCTGATTCATTAGCCTGGTTTCCAGTTTTTTTATTTGGGTTAGAGTTATTAATGCGTTTATTTAAAAGCAGCACTGGAAGC
>CALLLZ010000445.1 GCA_938008005.1 uncultured Marinicella sp.
TATCAGTCCAACTCATGGCCATTTTATCTAACACCACCGACCGGCCGTTGTAATCGCCCCATTCTTGCCCATCATTCAAGTTACTGGATGTTTGGGTTGAGTAACGAACTTCAGTATCCCAGCTTGAACAATCATTAACCGAACGATTATAGTAGAAATCTACGCCTGTTCTGTTGCTGGAGTTTCTGGTGTCATAGTAAGCAATATGTACCACACCATTTTCATCGACTTTTATCCAAGGATGAAAACGATCAATAGGATTACCTGATGACAAACTGCCAGATGAGCTATGCGGATTAGGACAAATCGACCAACTAGACCCACCATTTGTTGATTTAGCCACTTTAATGACTGCACGATTATTATTGGCAGAACCATTGCCATTACCTGCACTGTCGTTGGCTTCATCCGTCCAAGCTACATAAATGTTGTCATTGTCTTTACTGACATCAGCCGAAGTGTAAATGAAAACTTCACGAGTTTCCATGGCAGGAACTGGAAAATCAAAATCACCGTTCAAACCAGATACTTGTGTACCTGATGAAAATGAAACACCTCCATTGGTTGATTTGAGCATTCTGACACCTGAGCCATCTGTAGATGGATAGAAATAATAGATGTTACCCGCAGCATCAGTGGTTATATCACTACCAATACCCCTGGGTTCTGAATTGAAAGAAATGGGGTTTGAGAAACTCACTCCAAAATCAGTAGAACGAGCAAACTGCATCACATTGCTGTCATGCCAAGTCATATAGATATTGTCTTTATGTGGTGATGAGTTCGAACGATCAACATGGATAAATTCTTTATCACTACCACTGGTCGTAATGACTTTCATTGGCTCCCATGTGACACCTTGGTTCAATGACCTTGACCATCTGACACCAATGTTAGGGCCACTTAAGTCAGCTTGATAAACTATAGAACCATCAGATGACCAGTCTACAGCAGGATCACAACATGAACTGGGATTGGTTTGAGATTTCGTCCAAGTAGCACCTGCATCAGTTGAGTAATACATCGCTTGTCCACCATTTTGATTCGAACCAGCGACGCAATTATTACCATTCGTCGGGTTACATTCAATGGTTACTTCGTTGCCTGATACTCCTGTTGCCAAAGGTGTTTCACTGCTGACACTGACCGCTTTGATCCTGATTTCCGAGTCTTTGAGCTTTGAAGGCAAACCTGGAATATTTTTACTGTTATTTTTATCTACAATACCTTTAACATAATGCAAACCCAAACCTTCCACTTCCCAAACACCATCTTTAAGTACACCACCGTATTTCATCAGAAACTCTTGGTGTGCAGTCCTGGGGTAATATTTACCGATACTCGGGTTATTTTTGCGCATTTCAATTTTGAAAAATAATGGCACAGTTTTCAGATATTGATCATTATCTGGTAAAACCTTTAAATCCTTACTGGTGATGTTATAGTTTCTGTCATCCCACGCACCTTTTTCTATCAAAGATTTATAGTCTAACTTTTGATCTACTCCCAGTGCTTGTTGAATCTCCGCATAGGAAATCACCGGCAGCAGTAAAGCTACTGCTATTATGTTTTTAATATTCATTTCTTCCTCTTTTTAATTAGGTCTTACTGTTCAATAGAGAATATAAGACTCTGTTTTTAATGATAATAATTATAATTCCCCAAATAAATTGGGAGTCGTTGAATTCAATCAATTCTAAATATTAATCAAGTTATTCAAAGACTTGGAAGATCATGACATAAATCACAGCGAGGATGTTGTGACACACGTCTCAATAAATAAGCGTATTTTATAACTTTATTATTGATATTTTATGCACATAAAAAGAGCCGAATTGCTCGGCTCTTAATTTTCTTTTAAAGGCTTGTTTGGCCTTTTGTCGTTTGGCTTTATTGGACTTATCATGCACACCACCTTTTCTCATGATGGCAGCTTTGGCAACCCAATTACGCCGTTTGGATTTTGTCATAACTTTCTCCTATAGAATTAACTGTATTTAAAAATTCAATTATCCTTTGACACAAACCACTTGTTTCAAAGTATGAACCACAGAAACCAAGTCATGCTGATTTTCCATCACCTGATCAATGTCTTTGTAGGCACTTGGTATTTCGTCAAGCATGTTTTTATCTTTTCGGCATTCAACACCATGAGTTTGTTGTTTTAAATCTTCGGTATTAAAAGATCGTTTAGCCTCAGTTCGACTCATGCTTCTGCCTGCTCCATGCGCACATGAACAAAATGAGGCTTTTGAGCCCTTACCCTCAACTATGTACGATTTGGCACCCATCGAACCAGGAATAATCCCCAGTTCACCTTCTCCTGCTCTGATAGCTCCTTTACGAGTGACATAAACCTTTTCACCATAATGGGTCTCGTGCGAAATATAGTTATGGTGACAATTAATGGCTTTTTTAGTCAATTTAAAGTCAGGTAACGCACCATTTTGCAGCGCTCCAACTACTAATTTCATCATCTCTTGTCTATTCATCCAAGCATATTCCTGAGCCCAATTAACAGCCATAACATAATCATCAAAATGATCACTGCCTTCAGATAAGTAGGATAAGTTGACGTCTGGCAAATGATGTTGATGTCTTTGCATGTCTTTCTTAGCCAGGTTTATGAAATACCGGCCAATCACATTACCAATACCTCTTGAGCCTGAATGAAGCATAATCCAAACATCATCATTTTCATCCAAACACAATTCAATAAAATGATTTCCTCCTCCTAAAGTCCCCAACTGATTTTGCCAAGTGGGGTTAAAGTTTTTAAGCATTTTCATAATACCTGGGTGTTTATGAATAATCTCATCTAATGGCCTATCAAGGCCGTTTAAACTGGATCGATTGACCACTGACTTTTTATGTCGATTGAACCCAACTGGTACACGACGTTCAATTTCACGTCTGACTCCATATAAATTATCAGGCAAATCATTCGCTGTTAAACTCGTTCTGATTGCATTCATACCACAGCCAATATCAACACCTACTGCGGCAGGAATAACTGCGTTCAATGTTGGTATTACCGAACCAACAGTGGCTCCTATTCCAACATGAACATCTGGCATTGCTGCCACATGATGATGCACAATGGGTAAGTTAGCTATATTAACCAATTGATTAATGGCTTGAGGTGCAATGTCCTCAGTAAAAATCTTAATCGGTACTTTAGATTTATTTATTTGTTTTAAAATTGGCATATTTAATTCCTTATTCAGTTATCAGGCTTTAGCCAAAATCTGGGCATAAAAAAAGCCTGAAACACAATGCATTTCAGGCTTTTAAAATCTGAAAGGCACTATTAATTCATGGCCTTCCAAACAAATTTTGTTGGTAGGCACTTATCTCATATTCTTCGATTTATTTTGTTGCATGTTTTAGCCTCCTAATGATGCTTTTTGCTGGTGCAATAAATGCAGTCTATCTATTTTCATTCACACTTGCTCGAACCATTTCGAACAAGTGCGCACATTTTTCACATTTTTTTTATAAAGTCAACCTTTAATTTCCTGGTCAGCTGATCAAAACTCTTTTGGAGCTGGCGGGGATTTGATTGTTTTCCTTGGGTTTTGCTTCAAGTCTTTCAATAATTCCTCAACACCTCTTTCAATTGAGGGATCACGACCTTCCGCGATTAATTCAGGTCGATCAATCACTTCAATATCTGGACTCACGCCTTCATTTTCAACAGCCCAATCGCCTTCAGTACTCATGAAACGGAACGTTGATGCCAGTATAGAACCACCATCAGCCAACTCTGGGTTACCACTGATACCAATTAAACCACCCCATGTCCGAGTACCAATGATTTTACCTAATCCAGCTTTGCGAAAATAGTACGGTAGAGCGTCACCACCTGAACTTGATTGACCATTGACCAGCATAACCTTAGGTCCATCATGTGCAATTAAGGGTGTGGCATTACTGTCCAAATCTAGACCACGACGTTTCCAATAGTTCTGCGTTTTACGAGAAAGCAACTCAATCATCCTGTCAGGTATAAAACCACCGCCGTTATAACGGTCGTCTATGATCAAAGCATCTTTATTAATTTGCGGCAACAACTGCTTAAATAACTCTCTATTACCATCACCAGCTGTGTTGGGTAAATGTACATAACCGATCCTTCCATCAGATAATTCATCAACCATCGCCCTGCGCTCTTCTACCCAGTTAAAGTACCTGAGCTGACTTTCTGAAGTAATTGGTTTTACATGAGACTGCCACGCACCTTTATTCTGTGCTGCGCCATTCAAAGTTAATGTGATGGTTCTGCCTGCAGTATGTTCCAATAATTGATAAATATTAGCCACTTCTTGAGTACTGTGACCATTGATGGCCAAAATATAGTCACCCACTTGAGCATTGACACCTGCCTCAGTTAAAGGCGATCGTCTGTTGGCAGTCCAGTTTTCACCGGCGAAAATTTTTGTGATTTTAAAATAACCACTGGAGTGCTTTTCAAATTCTGCTCCCAGTAAACCATTGTCTTGCCTTCTAACTGCAGGCTGGTCACCAGAGTTAACATAAATATGTCCAGCATTCATTTCCCCAGCTATTTCACCAAAGACATAATCCATATCGGTACGGTGTGTTGCAGATTCTGCCATCGGCAAGTACTTATCATGAATCTCTTGCCAGTCATTACCATGCATACCAGGGTCATAGAACCAATCGCGCAAGATTCGCCAAGCATCGGTATACATTTGACGCCATTCGACTTTGGGGTTAATTCTGAGGGTTAAGTTTTTTAAATCTAATTTTTTATTGCTGGTTTTTTGATTGGCTTTCGCTTCAATGACTGCATAATCATTGCCATTTTGCACCAATATGTTTTTGCCATCGGCAGATAATTGATAACCACCAATGCCAGTTAAAACTGTCTCTGGTGTTTCATTTTTATCTAAACTAATGATCTTTAATGTCATACCATTTTGATCATTTTCGCTAACAAATACTGCCTCACCGTTGGATTGTAAGTTGTTATAATCGCTTGCATGGCCAGGCAGTGCTTGAACCCTTTGATTAAAACCTTGTAGTTGAATATCTAGGTCTGCAACTTTATTGTCGCTTCCATCGTCTTTTATTTGTTCCTTAGTGACTCCATCATCTTTAAAAGGATACAACGCAGGCACTTTATCATTCAATGGTACCGCATAGACACGTGTGGCTTGATGGTACAAATAATTGAATTCATAACTACTGAAAGATAAGTTGTAATCACGATTGGATAAGAAAAACAGGTAATTACCGTTAGGATCAAATATGGGTGAAAAGTCATTAAAAGCCTCACTGGTTAAACGACTGGCTTTTCTATTTTTGAGATCATAAGCAAAAATTGAATTGTAGCCACTGACTTCTGTTTTGGTATAGGTAATCCATTTACTGTCAGGAGACCAACTGTAATCTTGAATGTCATTACGGGTTGAACGATCCAGCTTTTGAGGTTTTTTGGTTTTTATGTTAACTGACCATAAAGTTTGATTGGTATCTGCATAAGCAATGTTTTGACTGTCTGGTGACCATACAGGTGGATAACGCCACACATCACCATCGGTTGTTACACGTGTGTTTTGGCCTGATTTGACATTTTTAATATATACTTCATATTCACCTGAAGCATCACTCAAGAAAGTCAAGTATTTTCCATCTGGTGACCAAGCCACATCAATCTCTCTGGCACTTGGTGTATTAGAGAGGTTATGAATTTCGCCATTTTTAACAGGTACTGAAAATAACTCACCTCGAGCTGCTATTACCACCCGTTTACCATCTGGAGAAATGTCTATAGAGTCGATATAGTCTTTAACATTTATGCGTTGTGGAATTAAGCCTTCTTGATTGGCAGTGATGTTAATCTTTAACTGTTTATTACTTGAAGTTTTAGGGTCAAAACGCCACAAGTATCCACCATTTTCATAAACAATCGCATCAGGTCCAGCCGACGCCCATAAAGAATCGTATTTATCATGGTTGGTAACTTTTAATGGCTCTCCACCCTCAACATGCTTATAAAGGTTTAAATGATAATCCCTGTCACTGATGAAATAGATGTCATTGCCTACCCAAACAGGTTGATGGTC
>CALLLZ010000446.1 GCA_938008005.1 uncultured Marinicella sp.
TCCAGAACACCATTAAAAAATAAATTTTCATCGCCGCCTAAGTCAGTAATCGCTATTACCACTCCTTGGTTGGTGTATAAATTTAAATCATTAGCGAAGGTGGTTTGGATACTGCAAATAAACATCAATAAAAGTAAAACACTGAATTGACCTAAATTGTGCTTTTTGTAGTTAATGTCCGTACCTTCAGTTTCTGAAAATTTCATAATTTTTCTCATTGTTTTTTGTTAGTGACTCGGGTGTTTGATTCGTCTTCAAAATAAAAAATGCTTAAACCTACTGCCGGTTGATTCTTCTCGTGTACAGATGATTCGTATTTTGATTCGATCAAATCAAAAGACTTGGTTATTTTATTGGTATATAAATCTATTATCATTTCTGTTACTTCAGCCTTAAATTTCGATAACTGTGACTTAGGAATTCTTATTGAATATAAGTTTCTCTGAAACTTGGTGTTACTGGTGTTTTCAAAATTATGGTCAATTGTATTGATAATTCTTTTAATCGATTGTGATGCAATATTGATCTTTTGGGTACCGACGTTCAATTTAGGAATATACGACTTTGAAATCATGTGCACCATATTCTCTTTAATGGCAATGCACTTAGCATCTATCATGGCTTCTAAAATTGGTCCATGGCTGATGTTTTTACCAAATTTCTGAACCAACGTTTCGAAGGACAATCCGCTGCCGCTTCTTTTTAGTGGTATGGGGTTAAATTGTTCGTCACAGAATGGTGGTATCGAAGTCCAGTGTTCAAGGATGTTACTCTCACGACTCCTGCCTTGTTCTAGTGCATCTGCGGATTCAGAATTTTGTCTGTCCTTTATGTTTTTTGAAACTTCTCTTCGATCCAAGCCAGTTTGATAAGCAATTGAAGAAATTTTACCTCGACTGTTTGCTGTGGTCTCTGTAATATATTTTTCTGCTTCTTCGATGAACATTTCTTTGGCAAGATTTTGAAATGAATTGAATTCGACTTTTTGTTTTACCAGTATTCTAATCAGTGGCCTCAGGCAAGTTTTGATAAATCCAATCCAATATACATCAAATGATAAGTTGTTTGATTTTGATTTTTTTGCTTTCATGAACCTAGTCCTTGAGTCGGGTGTGTGTCATTAAAGTACCAACCCTGAAAATTTTTATATCCTTGTTTAAGGCCCAACTCTAAGTCTTTCTGCGTTTCTATGCCTTCTAGCACAGTGTTAATACCCATAGATGTTGCAAATTTTGACAGCCCGTGGGTAAATGATTCTGTGTTGTTATTGCGGTTGAGGTTTTGACTGGCAACCTTGATTACATCAATCAGGCCTATTTGTAACAGTTCCCAATGAGCTGATCCAGAACCAAAATCATCTAAAGCGATCCAACCTCCTTCTACTCTGAACTGTTTTAATAAATTTACAGCATCAGCACACAGTGGTGGCATTGAGTGTGTTTCTACTATCTCAATACAGATGTTTTTACAATCAATCAGTCGACTTGTAATCATAGATCTTAAATTAGATCTGAATTCATGGCTCAGTAAGCTGATTGGCATTAAGTTAATACTTAATCGTTCGGGCTTTTCAGCTGACAATATGTAAGGCAATTGATTAAATATGCTTAGATCAAGATCAACTTTTTGTTGAGATGTGAGTGATTTGAAAAACTGTTCTACATTGACATTTCCCAACATATGCTGAGGTCGATACAGCATTTCCAACCACTTCTGACCGTTCATGTCCGCACCCACAATCTGCTGAAACTGGAAATCCAGTTTCTGGCTGATGGTAGATTTAAAAACGGCTAAATTCATAAACATGGTCAAAATTGAACAGGTTTAATTATAGTCGTAACGATCTATAACTGTAAACAAATATTTTGAAATTATTTAACATTGTTTGACATTCTTGATTTGTGCGAATGGGTTTGCGTGAAAAATGTTTGTCGGAATTTGTCTTGTTAAATGGATGCTTGAAATCAAAGGTTATGATGAGAGTTTGTGCTCGATTGTTAATATCCAATAATGGAGCCTAAGGAGCGTATATTTTTGATTGTCAGCTTGTTTGATGTGCTCTTGAGTGAGTCTTGGTAGATATTAAAAGATGTTCTTATTTGATGAAAGCCCAGTCCAAAGTAAAGTTTATAAGCTGGTTAGAGGTTTCATGCATTTGTAAAAACAGCTAATGTCAAAAAATTCTTTCCAGGATTTTTTGCCTCAAATGTTTAATTTCTAATTCAAATTGGGTGGGCTAAGTTTTGATCGGAGGTATTGTATGATCGGTTTATTGGCTTCGGGTAGCTTATATTTTGTTAAGTCATTAATGTTGACCCATCTCATGGATTGGCATTCAGCTGGTTTAACTTTTGGGTTTGGATTGACTTCGTGAAATATCAGTAATTCAACTCTGATTGATGTGTAGTCATGGTTAACCTTTAAGATTTGTTTAGCGGTTTTTACGGTGTAATCAATCTCTTCTTTGCATTCACGCTTTAATGCTTCGATAGGTGTTTCTGTGGGTTCAATTTTTCCACCTGGGAATTCCCAATAGCCAGCTAAATGTTGATTTTTTTTTCTTTGGGTCAATAAAAAGTCGCCTTGGTTATTTTCTAACACCAAGACGACGACTTCAGTTATGGGAAGTGAATTCAGCTCAGGCGTCCATGACATTGTTTGTATTTTTTACCAGAGCCGCATGGACAAGGGTCATTGCGACCAATCTTTTGACCATCTCTGATAAATGTCTCTACTTTTTCATCTTTAGGTTCGCTGGATTGGTTGGATGAGGGTGACTGATGCTGGAAAGTTATGTTTTGTTCTTCTTTGTGTTCCAAATCAACAATATCTTGTTCTTCTTGAACTTTAACGCGAGCAATGATGCGAGTGGTTTCGTATTTGATTTTGTCCAATAAATCTTTGAACATTTCAAATGACTCACGTTTATATTCCTGAATTGGTTGTTTTTGTGCATGGGATCTAAGGCCAACACCTTGGCGTAAGTGATCCATCTGAGCCAAATGCTCTTTCCATAATTGATCTAAGGTGTTTAGGTAGGCTGCTTTTTCGAAGTTACGCATCACTTCAGCCCCAGTCATGGCTTCTTTTTCTTTGAAAAAACGCTCAATGTGTTCATGTATTTTATCAGTTAGGCCATCATCATCCAGTTCTTCATCACGCTCTAATATGCGTGTTACATTGATGTCTATACCAAACTCATGAGACAAAACCCGTTCTAATTGTGGGATTTGCCACTGTTCTTCTACGCTTTCTAGTGGAACATGTTGACGGATGACGTTATCGAATACTTCTTCACGAGTGTCTTCAATATATTCACCAATTTCCCCGGCTTCTAATAAGTCGGTACGTTGTTGGTATATCACCATTCTTTGGTCATTGGCTACATCATCGTATTCTAGTAATTGTTTGCGGATATCAAAGTTGTGAGATTCAACTTTGCGCTGTGCGTTTTCAATGATTCGGGTGATCCATTTATGCTCAATGTATTCATCTTCTTTCATACCAAAGCGCTTCATGTTGTCCATCATGCGACTTTGTCCAAAGACTCGCATCAAGTTATCTTCCAGCGAAATATAAAATCGAGATGAGCCTGGATCTCCCTGGCGGCCTGCTCGGCCAAGTAGTTGATTATCTATTCGTCTTGATTCATGACGTTCTGTTCCAATAATTCTTAATCCACCATTGTCTAGTACCATTTGATGGCGTACTTTCCAGTCGGCTTCTAATTGTTGTTTCTGAGCTTCGCTGATGTCACCTTTGTTGTCAATTTCAACTGCCAGGTTGCCACCTAATACAATGTCTGTTCCCCGACCTGCCATGTTAGTGGCGATGGTGATTGCGCCAGGTAAGCCCGCTTCGGCAACAGTAATGGCTTCGCGTTCATGTTGTTTGGCATTCAGTACATTGTGTTTGATTTTTTTTTGCTTCAATTGAGCCGATAAAAATTCAGAAACTTCAATTGATGCGGTGCCTACCAGAACTGGTTGCTTGCGCTCAAAACAAGCAATAATGTCTTCAGTAATGGCTTCGAACTTAGCTTTTTGGCTGAAGTAAACTAGATCGCCAGCATCATCACGAACCATCGGTTTGTGTGTTGGGATAACAATTACCTCTAACTTATAAATGGTTTGAAATTCATAAGCTTCAGTATCTGCTGTGCCGGTCATACCAGAAAGTTTAGGATACAAACGGAAATAATTCTGGAAAGTGATAGACGCCAGTGTTTGATTTTCTTTCTGGATTGGCACGTTTTCTTTGGCTTCAACGGCTTGGTGTAAGCCGTCAGACCAGCGCCTGCCTTCCATTGTACGGCCAGTGAATTCATCAACAATGACAATTTCGCCTTCATTGACAATATAGTCTACATCCTTTTCAAATAAATGATGGGCTTTCAGCGCTGCACTCACATGATGCATCAAAGAGATATGTTGTGAATCGTATAATGACTCATCGGTACCCATCAGACCATTCTTTTTTAGTAGGTCTTCGGTGTTTTGCATACCAGCTTCAGTAAGGAAGATTTGTTTTGATTTTTCGTCCATAGAAAAATCGCCATCAGGTTCAGGTAGGCTTTGTTTGTTTAAGATGGCTTTACTGATCTCTTTTTGGTCAGGTTCAACGGTGGCACGTTGTAACATCGGTACAAGCTTATTAATGCGATTATAGATGTCGGGTGATTCATCAACTTGGCCTGAAATAATCAAAGGTGTTCTGGCTTCATCGATCAGGATTGAATCAACTTCATCGATAACAGCAAAAAAAGGCTCGCGTTGTACTTTGGCATCTAAACTGAAGGCCATGTTGTCACGTAAAAAATCAAATCCCAATTCATTATTGGTTGCATAAGTAATGTCACATGCATAAGCAGCTCGTTTGGCTTCATGTGATAAATTTGGAACAACCACCCCTACGCTCATACCTAGGAAGTTATATAAGGGCTCCATCCATTTAGCGTCACGACTGGCTAAATAATCATTAACGGTTACAACATGAACACCTTCGCCTGCTAAAGCATTCAAGTATGTGGGTAAGGTACACATCAATGTTTTACCTTCACCAGTTCTCATTTCAGCAATTTTGCCACGATGAATTACTATACCGCCAATTAATTGTACATTGTAATGGCGCATACCCATGATTCTAACGGATGCTTCTCTGACCAATGCAAATGCTTCAGGAAGTAAATCATCCAATTTTTCGCCTTGAGACAAACGATCTTTAAAAGTTTGAGTTTGAACAGGAAAATCAGCATCTGATAATGCTTGAAATTTAGGTTCTAATGCTTCGATTTGATCGGCAATTTTATCTAATTGTCGAATATATCTTTGGTTTCTGCTACCGAATACTTTGGTGAATAGTGAATTTATAGCCATAATCTAAGTTGTTTGTGCATCCTGAATAAAACAATGTGGTTTCAATCAGGCATTATTCAAGTAAAAGGGCAAATAAAAATGAGTTTATTTGCCCTTGTGAAAGTTTTAGTACGTTGCTTTTCTTTTTTAAGAGTTTACAAAAGGCAATGGATTGACCTTGTGTCCATTCTTAAGAATTTCAAAATGTAAGTGTTCTGATGTAGCTCGTCCAGTTTTACCCATGATGGCAATCGCTTCACCAGCAGTGACTTTTTGGCCCAGTTGTACCTGGACCGATTCAGCGTGGGCATAACGAGTCATGAAGCCATTGCCATGGTCTATCTCTACCATTTGTCCATATGAACTGCGTTTACCAGCCCAAACCACAACGCCATCAGCTGCAGCCACAATTTTTGATTGGTAAGCGCCTGAGTAATCCATGCCGGGATGATTGGCCTGCTGTCCAGTGAATGGATCGATGCGTTTGCCATAATAGGATGATATCCAGCCTTTGGTTAAAGGCATGATGTGTGGTGTGGCATTTTGTTCAGTGACTTGTTCATTCAGCAATTGAGTCAAGATGTTGAAATTTTCTTGCTGTTTGGTGAAGTTGTCTTCTAAGTTGAAGAGGTTAGCATATAGGGTTTGTGGGGTATTGATCTCCCCGGTTAAATCCAGTTCAGCACCACCAAGCCCTGGCTCTAAATCGAGATTAAATTCATCCTGGTTAATATCCGCCACTTCAGTTAGCCGGGTGCCTAATGCGTTAAGCCGCGTAGAATGAGCCATCAGTTTTCCGATTTGTAAAGTCATGGAATCAATGTCGTTTTGCACTGATTTTTTGTGTTGGATTAACTCCTGTTGACGTAAGTCAACTAAAGCTTGAAGTTCTTTAATTTTAGTTTGGTCTTCACCTGAGCCTGTAAACAGCAACTTGCCCATCAAGGCGCCGCAAAACAAAATTAATAAAACAATAAAGGTTGCTGCTGCGATTATTTTAAATTTGATGCTTTGGTCGCTCAAGGCATATTGAACAATGCCCGTTTTGTCGTGTTTGATTACAGTAAATTTATTCATAAAAAACTTGCTTACTTCATTTATTAAGATTCAAATAACCCCATGCGAAAATCCAGAGGATTTCATTCCATCACCGACAGTATTGCTCAAGATAAAAGTTTATCTGGATTGATACAGCGTGCCAATCAGCTTATTAAACTGAATGATGAGCTTCAATTGCGCTTGCCTGCCCAAGTTAGAGGAATGTGTCATCTAGCTAATATTAAGGGCGAAACAGCTGTTTTTATTTGTTATACGCAAATGGAAGCCAGCAAAATTCGCATGTACAGCCGAAGCATTCTACAGATAATGCAGCAAGATTTCAAAATATCTGTGAAGAAATTACAGTTAAAAGTCGAATTAAAACGCTGAAAATCACTGACTTCATCGGCTGATGTTCTTCATCAACGCTTTGTTCACTAATTACTGGCGATAGTGCTGACATGTTTGAGTGGTCAGTTTATAATGCCCGATTATCAATATAATATGGCACGGTATATGAATTTAGAAGCTCAAATCAACGCCGCATGGCATGCAAGGTCTGGCTTAAGCTCGACAGAACTTAAAGCAGAATATGGTACCGCGATAGAACAAGCATTGGTGGGGCTAGAAGCAGGGCAGTTACGTGTTTCAGAACCAACAGCTGATTCATGGCAAGTGAATGAATGGTTGAAAAAAGCTGTGCTGTTGTATTTTACCATTTCAGATAATGAAGTGATGGCTGGTACCACCCATAATTATTGGGATAAAGTGCCTTGTCGTTTCAAAGATGCCACAGCTAAAGAATTTCAAAATACAGGTGCCAGAG
>CALLLZ010000447.1 GCA_938008005.1 uncultured Marinicella sp.
AATGAGCCTTGTTTAATCGCAGTTGATAAGCTGTCAATACTTGTTGTTACCGAGGCGATTGCAACCATTCTGGTGATTAATAAACGACTTCTAGCCAACACCATTCGCCAAAACTTGGCATCTTTTCTCCACTCAGATAAATAATCATTACTTGATTGATGGGTATATACATCAGTTAAGAAAATACGCTTAAGAGCTAAAGTTGAACTGTATGGAATTAATGGCGAATCAAAATTCATTTGCGTGGCTTCTTGAAAACTTCTCAATTCAATCAATTCTCTATAACGCTGCAGCTGAGAAATTAAACGTTTATCGATAATTGGGTTATTGTTTATATCTTTTATCACGGCGGCTATACAGCCCTTTTCTGTTCTTGATTTACATGAATGGTATACGTTTTTCCAGCTACTGTCTTCGCCACCAGCTAATTCATCCAGAGTTTCAGTGGTTAAATAGTCCAAACCTGTTTCGACAATTTGTTGATTTAAGTGGTCTCGAACCATTTGGGTGGCTGCTTTTAAACTTGGCCCCGATGAACTGTTTATAGCAATCAAAGCTGGGTAGGCATTGTTCTCTCTATAAGGCTCAGCTTTGATGTTTTTAATCGCTGCAACTTCCGGTAACAAATCTTCATCAAAGATGGATAAATTAACCACTACCATGATGATGAGTAACAACGCTGCAAAGCTCAATAAGTAGAATAAGGTTTTTTTTATTTTGTTCATGTTAATTGTCCGTGTTTTATTTTTTACAGGTGTTTATTGTGCTGTATTAGCTATTTATTCACCTGAGTAAAAGCTGAGGAATGCCTGAGTACAGGTCAAATTTATGCGTTCAAGTGCTAAACTGTGCGCCATGAATCAGGACATTAAACAATGCTTTTCTTCCGCCGGTTTAAATCTCAATACCAGCACAGGGGAAGTTTCAAACACCAATCAAAAACTGCGCTTGAGCCCGGTTAATTCACGGGTGCTTAACGTCCTGTTAAAAAATGCTGAGAAAGCGGTCAGTCGTCAGCAACTATTTGATCAAGTCTGGCCGAATCAAGTGATCAGCGATGATGCTTTAACACGCAGTATTTCAGATTTGCGCTCACAACTGAAAAACATGACCTCAACAGAACCCTTGATAGAAACCATCCCCAAGGTCGGTTATCGGTGGATGCCAGCCATTGAATCGAACCACATAAAAGCAGCAACCTCAGCGGAATCAAAGGCTTCGTTTTGGTCACAAAACTTGAAGCCTATGTTATTGGCTTTGGCGATATTATTGATGCTCACTTGGGGGTTGCTAGGTTGGTTGTTTTTTTTATCAAAACCCAGTGCCACACCAATAATAATACTGCCAACACAACACAATCATACCATCAACGCCACAAATCAGAATACCGATGTGACTACATGCTTGAAACAAGCTGTGATGGTACAAGATAACATGCAATACTTGTCAGCTTTTGCACTGGAATCTCATATCGGCAGCCCCTTCCCTTATTACAGTCATGAGTTTGGTGTCCGGTGGTTTATTGAAAGCCAAATTATTCAAAAACAAGACAAAAATCACCTGCTCCTCAATTTAATAGACGCCAGAACGGCTATGGTTATATACAGTCAACAGTTCTCTTTTAAACCAAACAAAGAATTCAAAACACATTGCGAAAAGTTTATTGCCTTTGTTGCTGAGCTTTAAACATATCACACAATTGTATTGATGACAGGCAGAGGGTTACTCAGTAAAATGTTTCAATGAATAAAGAAAACTTTCAGATCCACCCGCGACTGTCCTCTGACAGTCATGAGTTATTTGAATGGCAACATTGTCATATCCGGTTACATAAAAATGCCACCTTACCCTGGTTGATTATCATCCCTAAAACCGAGTTGGTTGAATTCCACGACCTGTCAATTGATTTACAATCAAAAGTCACTCATATCAGCCAAATAGCCAGCACCTATTTCAAAACAGAATGTGGTGCAGAGAAAATTAATTTTGCTGCAATTGGAAATGTTGTTCAGCAGCTGCACATCCATGTAATTGGCCGTCACACCAAAGATCCCTTGTGGCCTGATGTGGTTTGGGGTAATCCAATGCCAGAGAAAGCTTATCCAAAAAAAGAACTTGATACCATCAAATTAGCTTTGATGAATCAACTTCACACGCCCTCATGATCGCTTGGGCTTTTGTATTGAACATCACAGTAGTGGCCTTTGTGGTGCTGTTTCATTATGGTTTTTTGTATCAATTATCGAAACTCATTCCAAAAATCAACATCCAACCTCGCTTTACAATCTTACTGGGTGTTTTTGGTGCACTGGTTGCGCATACCATAGAAATTTGGGTCTTCGCCAGCGCTTATTATTTCCAGCTAGAAACAGGGGTTTTTGGTAGCTTAGAAGGTAATTTTGACAACAGTTGGTTGGATTGTGTCTATTTTTCCTTCACTTCATTCACTACTTTAGGTTTCGGTGACATTGTCCCTTTAGGCGACATCCGTTTTTTAGTGGGAATTGAATCTTTAACTGGCTTAGTTTTAATTACTTGGTCTGCTTCTTTTCTATTTTACGAAATGCAAAAATATTGGAGTACCCAATAGTTTTCCAACCCTTAATTTATCAAATCTTTTAACCATAATAATTATTAAAACAAAGGTTGTTTTTTACATCGAAAAACTATTTATCTTAATTCTGTTGTGATTTTTTTTACTGTCCAGAGTTCTTCTGTTAACAACTTTGAGTTTAGAAGAATAAAATATGGGGTTAAGAACAAAATTTAATTGGGTGGTGATCACTTGCCTTTTGATGGGCTTTTTCGCAATCTACTGGTTGCACCGCAACAACACGCTCATTCATACAGAAATGGACTTGCTCCATCAGGCAGAACAGTTGTTTCAAATCTCCGAATCAATCAGAGCCTACAACTCAGAGGAAGTGTCGCCCTTGTTAAGCAATAACATTGAAGGTTTCACCCCTCAGTCAATCAGTTCCTATGCTGTTTCCAAAATTTTCATCAATGTGAATGAAAAAACACCCACAATATCCTACAAAGTAGCAATCGACAATTCTGAGATTCAACTGTATCAGCCAACAGTTTGGCAAAAAAACATCATCAGTCAATTTCGCAACAACCCGAAACTACCTTTACTTACCGATAAAGTGGCCGATGCCAAAGGTTCTTTTTTGGTTTATGCCAAACCCATTTTTAGTGAGGCTGAAGTGAGTGGTGCAAAAATTATTCGCATTGACCAACAAGCAATTTTACAAGCTGTTAATGACAGCTTATTCAAATTCACCTTAATACTGGCTTTAATTTTTATCATCATCGTGTTGGTGATTAACCTGATGCTACACACACTGGTTCTCAAACCCATCAAAAAACTCACATCACAGGCAGAAAAGATCAGTCAAGGCGAAGCTGACAGTGAAGAGTTGGTCATTACCGGCAAAGATGAAATTAATCGAATTGCAATGGCATTCAATCGCATGCAAAGAAGTTTGAAGGCTGCCATGAGTATGCTGAGCTGAATCATGACAACGCCACTAAAAAACATCAATAAATATCAGATAAAAGGCACCTTAGGCCAAGGTGCGATGGGCGTGGTTTATTTAGGCTATGATGAACAAATCGACCGAAAGGTTGCCATCAAAACCATAGCACCTAGCCACACCAGTACCACCGTCTCTCAAAACCATGGACAACGTTTTGTACAAGAAGCCAAACTACTGGCCAAGTGTAACCACCCTAACATTGTCAGTATTCTAGACTTTGGTCAACAAGATCAAATGGCCTATATGGTTATGGAATATGTCAATGGACCCAATTTAAAAGAACTTTTAAATCAAACAAGAGGCTTTTCTTTAAAAGCTGTTTTATCGATGTTTGTTCAAACCGCCAAAGCGCTCAATGCGGCTCACCAACACCAAATCATTCACCGAGACCTCAAACCTGAGAACATTTTATTGGCCGATAAAAAAACCTTGAAACTTACCGACTTTGGGATTGCCAAAGATGATGACAGTGACCTAATGACCCAAATTGGTGTTACTGTCGGTACTCCTAAATACATGGCTCCCGAACAAATGTTTGGTTCCGATGAATTAGGACCTTATACGGACATTTATAGCTTGTTTGTTATTCTATTTGAACTGTTGTCACACGTTTCCGACCAGCACAAATACGAACTTGCTCCGATTCCATTTGCTGAAGATTTGGCCAAACACAACCAATTTAAAACAGACACTTTAGTACCCACCTTGATGCATAATTTCTTGTCTAAAGGGCTCAGCGTTTCATATCTTGATCGTTATTCCAGTTCTGCAGAAGTGCTGCATGATTTGAAACCTATATTACATTCATTAAAGTCTCAAGTCGACTTAAATGAACAAACCAAACCAGCAGAAACTGATGCCACATCTGGTTTTTTCACGACTGGAACAGTGGTAACCCAATCTGACAAAGACTGGGCCTTAGATGACGATCATTTTTCTGCCATCCGCACTCATCTGTCTGATTTAATTGGTCCAATGGCCGATTTTATTTTGACCAATGCACTTAAAAACAGTCGTACCCAAGATCAATTTATCATGCTCATTGCAGAAAAATTGGATTCGCAGTCTGTCAGGGACTCCTTCATTGATCGCTGGCGCAACATTTAAAGAGAAAAACACATGAAATTTGGACTCAATCAAAAGATGATTACCGCTGGAGCCTTGGTCTTGATTGCCATATTTGCAATCTTGTGGTTCAGCAACCGCTCTATCACTCAATTGTCTGCAGATATAACACTGTCACAAAAAATGAGCCAGCTGCAACAGCTCACTACTTTAATTAAAGACCAGTCAACCCAATACAGTGAAAATGCACCTCGCGACTACGAATCTTATAATCGAGACTTAAAGGTATACTTCACCGGTTTAAAAGAACACCTGTCTCAGTTAGACAGTCTGATCAACAATGCTGCGCACAGCTATTACAACCGCAACACTTCCACCAACTTATTGATTGATGGTATGTTGATTGAAAAAAACAACCAAGCTTTTGCTCAAATGCAACAACTTCACCAAACTTTTTCGCAAGGTTTTGAAGAACAAATTGGCGACAATCCTGAAGAACCCCGACTCGAATGGGGAAACAATTATTTATTAAGTGATGAGGCGGGACTATTCAGCCAGGTTGCCACCACTCATATGAATTTTGAAGACTTGGTGGCAGCACAACGTCAAGCCACCGTTAACTATAACTGGCTAGCCATAGGACTGATTGGTGGTTTATTCGTTTTGATGATTATTTGGTTTAATCAAACCATTGTTAAGCGAGTAATCGGGGTAGCTAAAGCCTGTCGAGAAGTTACATTAGGAAATTACGGCTTAAAAATAAAGGATACGAGTGATGACGAAATAGGTCAGTTAATCGGTGACTTTAATCAATTATCCGGACGCTCCAAAAGCATCCTCTCTATCCTCAACCAACTACAGCAAGCTCCCAGTAAGCAAGCTGCTTTGGAAGTGGTAAGAACTGAATCACAAACCATAGTAAACGTATCTAATGTCTACTTTTTAGCGCCAAAAAAAGACAGTTATGCCGTTGAGTTGATTGCCTCCAACCAGTCTCAAAAAGGCTTGCTAGGCAAAACCTTGATACCTACTGATAGCGCCATTGCTGGTATCGAAAACCAGGACCATATTTACTTAGAGGATGTGCTTTCGCACACCATACAAAATGACCAAGCCCATTTTGCCAAATACTTGTTAAATCAAGTTAATGCCAATGCTGTCTTAGTCATTCGGCTTAAAAAGCTTCACAAAACAGGCTTACTGTTGTTTACCAAGAACAGCAAACATGGCTTTGATGAATCACACATTCAAAGCCTGCTCAGCCTCGCCCCTTTATTTTCAGACTCATTGTTATAAAAAAACATGGTTCTAATCTCAGCGATTAAACAGCACAACTGGTATGACTTGATTAGAACTTTTTAACTGATTCAATTTGGCTGATACTAAACTTTGAGACCAAGAGATCGCGATAACTAAATTTGTTCAGAAAAAACTGGGTTACAGCCATAAGTAAAGGCAATTAACACACCATCTGTTGTTGTAACTTACTTAACAAAAAGGTTAAATATGGTCATGAAGACCTTCGGTTTAATCACCTTTTTAATTTTGCTATCAGCCCAATATGGTGCTGAAGAAGTTATTTCATCTTTCCACAGTGACATCGAAATCACTCAAAGTGGTCATCCGCAGGCTCCTCAAGTAGCTCATCTTGCGGTGGCTGTTAAGTTAGAATCAATAAATATGAACAAGTTATTCTAATGGATATTTTCACAGAATGAATGAAGCTGCCACCATCCAAATAACATGGCGATCAGTGCTGATGCTGGCTGTTTGTATGCCAATATTGATGTCAGCTTTATTGCTGTTTTGGCAAAAAAAAGAATCCAAATCCGCCATTTTTTTAGGTCTTTTTTTGTTGGCCGCTGTCATTAAAGTGATCCCGCAAATAATTGGCTTTGCTGGCTTTTACTCTGTGTGGCCAGGTCTCACTTTCGCACCCTTCAATGTTGAGTTCCTGTTTGGTCCTTTGTTGTTTTTTCATGCCTATCATCTCATGAATCATAAACCTTTGGGTCCATATAAATGGTTGCTTATTCCAGGTATCTTGCAATTATCTTATTACTTTTGGGCGTTCTTATTTCTTGGTGACTATAAAAACAAATGGGCTTATAACAACCGTTTTCATGAACCGTACATCATTCCTGTTGAGACTTTGATGGCTGTGTTTTTATTCGTTTTTTGTTGGATAAAAATATATCAGCTCAGTCGTACCTATGAAAAATTTTTAGAGCACAGTCAATCAACTGCTGCAGATTTTAAACCGGTATGGATTCAGAGGCTCTTAATTGCTTCACTGTTATTATTGTTCTTGTTTATCATTGCTCAAGTGGTTCCCGTTTTCATCACTGATATGTCATACACGGAAGAATTTCCTTTGGTTGTAGGCATGATGATTATTCTGTCTTGGGTTGGGTTTGAAGCCATTCGAAAACTGAATCAGAATTTCCCTAAACTGGCTGTCATCAAATATTGCGAAAACGAAATTTCAAAATCAAACCCTAGCCGCTCATGGAGTGATGAAATCGTTCAACTTGAAGCACAAATGAAACAACGACAATGGTATCTTGAACCCAGGCTATCACTGCATGAATTGGCCACTTCTTTAGGTTCTAACGAAACCTATGTCTCTCGAACCATTAACCAAGGGCTGGGGATGTCCTTCAATCATTACATCAACCAACTGCGAGTCAACCATGCCAAAAAAATGTTGGCACAACCCCATCAGTCTATATTAAATGTGGCTTTGGACTCTGGTTTTAACTCTAAAGCCACCTTCAACCGCGTGTTTAAGCAACATGCTGGGTTAACCCCAAGCCAGTACAGAAAAACACTTTCTTAAAAGTCTCAAAACAAGTATTAATGGTCTCATATCAAGGCTTAAGACGCTAATTTCATACAAATTTGTAAATTAAAGTCTTTATTCTTAATGAGGTACCACCATGAAATACTTTTTCTTCATCCTTTTACTGTTAACTCAATCTAGTTGGGCAACCCACCCCAGAGATCAATGGTTAACTTTAGCGCAAATAAACAATGACCTCACCTTGGTCGAGTCTGCCTATCAACGCATACACCCGGGATATGGTCGTTATATTGATATCAGTGTTTTAGACAAAGCATGGCAATCCATCAAAAATAACGCTCAACAGAATAACGGCATGCGTTTGGCTGATTTTTATTTACAAGTCAGTGAAACTTTGGCCATGATCCGGTGCGATCACAGCAAAGCAGAGCTACCAAAAACCCTGGCAGATGCCCGAGAAATCATCCCTGTTTATTTACCTCTGACCTGGACAATGATTGAAGACCAAGTGATTGTAATCAATGCCACAAAGCAATCAGGTTTAAAACTGGGTGATGTCATCACTCATATCGATGGCATGCCAATTAATCAGCGCATAACACAGCTAAATAAATATATACCCACTGATGGATTCACAGACCACACAAAAGTCAATGCCATTGCTGCTTCGTCAGAACACCGAGGCGGGGCACTCGATCATTTCGGCGCCATGCTGTGGCCAACTGAACCTCAAGCAAATATCACCTATACAGAACTGAGTGGAGTAACCCGTAAAAAAGCTGTTCGACGCATTGTTTATTCGGAGTGGAAAAAGCTCAACACCAATAAAAAAAGAAATTTTATTGATGCCGTTAATTTTAAACCGCTCAATAATCACACGGGTTATTTAAAAATCGACACCTTTGTTAATTACCGCAACCCCATTAAACCCGACAAACTGTATGACCCCATTTTCAAGAAAATTCAAGCCAACCAAACCACCCACCTGATTCTTGACCTGCGTCAAAATGGTGGAGGCTCCAATGAACCACATCATCGACTATTGGCTCATTTAATGAGTAAAAAGTTTCGCCCAGCCAAAGATGTTCGGGTAAAAACGCTGAACCTAGATGGGTTAAAAAAACACCTTTTCACCTGGGAAAAAAGTGCCTTAAACCCAAAAGCATCAAGGTTTAACCATAACGCCGATGGCAGCTACAGTTTTAAACCAAGTGTTTTAGACGATACTCAATGGATCAAACCAGATAAAACCGCCTTCACTGGCCAATTGATCGTATTAACAAGCCGCAACAATTCATCAGGCAGCACCAACTTGATGAGCGCACTTAAGTCGCGACCTAACACCACCTTCGTGGGAGAAGCCACCGGCGGTTCACTTGAAGGCCCCACTGCTGGGGTGTTGTTTTTCCTGAAATTACCAGAAAGTGGTATCACCGCCCGCATCCCTGTCTTCAGATACTATAACGATGTAGATAACTTCGATGTTGGCTTGGGCATCACACCTGATGTGACAGTCACCCAAAGTAAAAGTGATTTGATCAACGGCATTGATACCATTTTGGAAGTCGGACTAAAACTAACCCATTGATGTAAAGTACCACCCAAAGGGTATTCACATACCCTTTGGGCCTGAAGAACGCTGAGCCATTACAACTTTTTAAGTGGGTTCAATCCCGTGGTCTTAAACCCCAGTTTTTGATACAGGGCTTGAGCTGCTTCATTGTGCTTAAAGACATGGAAACATACCCGAATAATGTTTTTTTTCGAGGCCAATTGCTCAATCGCTAAAAAAGCTTGTGTAGCTAAACCGTTTCTTCTGAACTCACGCCTAATTTCTTTATCGCTGATATACTAAGAAGGCAAGTTATCTTTTTATCAAAATTTCAACCCACAAAGAACCAACCACTTCATTCATATCACCTGAAGACAAATTGAGAAAAAGTGTCCCAGGGTATTATTTCCAACCGTTAACTCACGTTCTGTCATACTTTGCGATGACCATATGCTTCTTCATCGATCCAACGCCCAGCCGCCACACTTTCTTCAGTATAACCTTGAATCGATCGCTTAATAATGGCTCCGTATTCATGTTCTTTTATAGGTAATAGAGACCTTTAAACTGCTAAGCACTCACCTTTTTTTTGTAGTGCAGTAATGGCTTCAAGTAGTTTGATTGTAGGTTTGGTTTTTTTTCCGCTGTTATAGTCAACCATAACAATTCGACCCGTTCCCAATGTGGTAATGGTCTGTTGCTGTTGACTGTACACACCATATTGCATCATAAAACCAAATTCATGGTTTTCCAAAACACTGGCTCCTACAATCACTTGATCGGGATAAACCAATGCCCGCTTAAATTGTGCATTTGTTTCTGCCAGAATCGGCCCAAGTTGGTCCTTTTGCATATCTTCCATTACCCCTACAGCATTAAAATAAGCCAAACGAGCCGTCTCAAAATACTTAAAATATACGGTGTTATTAACATGCCCAAAAGCATCCATATCACCCCATTGAACTGGGATATTCACCCGTACAGGAAACGCCTGTTTAAATTCTTTTTCTGTTCTCATTTTATCAACGCTTTGAAAAGCTTTTATATTCGACTTGATTATGGGTTATTTCTCGCTTAGCTCCAGAAAACTGAGCATATAACTCAGCATGGGCTTGATACGAAAACTCATCACGACGTTCAGTATAGGCTGCTATCCAATTCAGCAGCATGGGTAAATTGTCATCTTGTTCTGCTTTGGTTTTGTATTTATGTGGCTCCCAAGGTCTTTGCCTGGCATTTTGTTGACACTTGGAAACTGATAAATTCATAAATACGGCTTCATTGGCTTGACCAGCAACCAAACGCAACAAATCCACATAGCAGCCTTCTATCACCCAACCCTCATTTTCTTTACAAAACAGTTGTATGGCTTGTTTTGATTCTGACAGTGGTTTTCTGGTGGGTGGTTGGGTTACTTGCCATGCCAAAGTATCTAGGTCAAGGTGAGCCAACTGACTTTCAGATGCCATATGTTTAGCTAAGGTTGATTTTCCAGAACCTGAGTTACCGAAAATAATTATTTTTTTCATACTTATCCCTGTTTTTTTCGTTTGATTCAACTCAAGAAACAGTGTTTATAACGGTTTTAATTGTGTATTAATGTCTTTTGTTAAGTCAGCTTTCACATCACCAGTATGGGCCGTGGTCTTCTTTTCAAATAACATCAACGTGCACTCTTCTTCTGCCACCGGATTATGCATCACCCCTTTAGGAACAACATAAACCTCCCCTGCCTTTAGCTCCACAGACTCTGTTTTATCGTCTTTTTTAATTTCAATGATAAGCTGACCATCTAAGACCAAAAAAAACTCATCCTCAAGGTGATCATGCCATGTAAATTCACCTTTGACTTTGGCAATTTTGACATAACTATCATCAACCGAGGCTATCACTCTCGGCGACCAATGGTCTGTTATTAATTGAGCTTTTTGCTTGAGGTTAATTACTTCATTAGACATAAATTATACCTTTGTTGGGTGTGGTTAATCGAATCAATAAACCATGGTTCGTTCGCCACCTAATAATTTCGCTTTGTTCAAAGCTTGGTCAGCATGTTGAATCCAATCACGACAAGAAACCATGCCTTCATGATAAGCCGCCAAGCCTATGCTGCAGGTGGTGTGAAACTTTTTCTCACCATACAAAACTTCTGTAGCTTTAAGTTTCAAACAAAGTTTTTCAGCCAGTTTTTTTGCAGGTTCGACAGTCGCATCATGTAATAAAACCAAAAACGTGTCTTCAGAGAAACGTCCACACAAATCAGTATTACGAACTCTTTCTTGTATTAAACGGGCTGTTGTTTGTACCACCAAATCTCCTGCAGACTGTCCCTTGTCATTAACCAAAGATCGAAAGTCATCCAACCCAACCATCATTAAAACGCTGTTGGAAGACTTGTTTCTGATATGCATTTCAAAAATCTCATACAACCTTTTTTCAAAGTACCTTCGGTTATACAGTTGTGTTAGATCATCGGTACGGCTTAAATACCTCAAATCATTGCGTAAAGCATCTAACTCTTTGGCATTTTTTCTGACTTTGAGAACCAACAAAAAAATAAAAATTAATAATAAAAAAAACAATAGGTTAACAAAGTTGAACATTGATACCTTATCATTATTGGCTGCATACACAAAACCAGTTTGACCTATTAATGCAGACCAAAGAATAGACTTTAAAATTGGTTTTACTTTTTGGCTCATTACTACACCCTCTCCTTTAATGAACCCCCTTTTCCAGATTTATTATAAGATGAATTGATCTGCATGAGAATTGTTTTATTTATTCACCCCTCCCTGAATGCCACCCGTATGAATAATCAATGGTCGGTCTTTTGCAGTAATTTGCCTTGATTTAATCAATTGTGCCAAAGCAAAGAAAGATTTGCTGTTGTAGATTTTATCAAGTTGAATCTGATGATGCTGTTCAAATGTGACACAAAATCGACTCAACTCCTTTGTATTCTTAGCATAACCTCCGGCATGAAAACCATCTAAAACATCGTAATTTTTTTCTGTGTCAAGGGTTGTTAACCATTGATTTATATCATCTTTAATCGAATGTAATCCTTTTAGCACAGCCACACCGATAACTTTACACATCCATTTTTTTTGTGCCACACCATAAACCAAACCTGCCAACGTCCCACCTGTTCCAACAGGACAAATCAAGTGTGTTGGTGTTTCCTCAACTTGTTGTTGAAGTTCTGCCACAATTTCAGCAACGCCTTGCAGTGCCAATTGATTGCTACCACCTTCGGGCAAGACATAACTGTTGGGTGTATTTTTAACCAGGCCTTGAAACACCTGACTTTTCGTTTTCAATCGATAATCTGACCTTGAAACAAATACCAGCTGCATGCCCAACTGCTTACATTGAAACAATGTTTCTGACCATATGGCTTGATTTTTTTCCAGTTCATGACCTCTAACGACACCCAATGAGCTTAAACCACATGCCTGAGCAGCAAATGCAGTAGCTAATAAATGGTTTGAATATGCACCACCAAAAGTTATGAGTGTTTCTACGCCTTGTCGTTGGGCTTCAATTAAATTATATTTCAACTTACGGAGTTTATTGCCTTGAACAAATTCATGGTTTTTATCATCTCGCTTAACCACCACATTAACCCCTGCCAATTCAATGGTTTGGCAAGGGGTCATGGGTTGACCTTGCCAAAATTCTAAACCACTCTGTTCATTAAACGCCATCATTTCAACTGATAAATACCCACATTACAAGTGTCTTTTTTGACGTGAGTTGGCTTGGTTAATTTTACTGATAGGTGATTTATTTAAAATGTTTTCTAAACGTCCTTTTTGTTTTGAACGATTAAAGTCTAACTGTAAGGCATCTAACACACAGGCTTCAGAACACTCAAACAACTTGGGTAACAGGAGATAAAGCAGTTCAAATTGCCGCTTCAAAGAAATTTTCCAAGTGCTTTGCTCGGTGGCAAACAAAACGTCTGTGAATTGCATAAATCGATTAAATGCACCACCACTTCCATCACCCATGATCAGTGGTAAGCTGTGCCTGAATCGCCCTTGGTTACCAAACACATCCCAAAAGCGGGCAAACCGACCCACCCTTTGTAACTCTTCAAATGTTATGTCTTTGGTCTTCAATACAGTATAAGGCGGCGCAGGGCTATAAACCATTTGATAAATTTCTGTATGACGATTGATTGGTGCACCACGCAACCGTTTCAAGATACCTAACTGTATTTCTTGAGGTTTTAGTGCATACAACTGATCAAAACTTTCAGCAAACCCAACCAGAGTATCTCCAGGTAAACCGAATATCAAATCGGCATGGATATGGGCTTCGGTATGTTCACGCAACCAAAGTAAATTAGCCTTTGTTTGGTCATTGTCTTGTCGCCGACTTATCAGGGACTGAATGTCAGGATCAAATGTCTGTACACCCACTTCAAATTGCAAACTATTCACCGGAAATTGAACCAGCAAGTCTTTCAACGCATCTGGCAAGCGATCTGGAATCACTTCAAAATGGACCATCAATTCAGCATCTAGTCGATCTAGAAAAAACTGTAGGATCGCCGTCGAGTGAGCTACTTTCAGGTTAAATGTCCGGTCTATAAATTTAAAGTTTCTTGCTCCTTTCTGATATAAACGATCCATTTCTTTCAGGAACCGATCTAAAGTAAATGTTTTCGAAGTTTTATCTAGTGATGACAAACAAAATTCACATTTGAATGGGCAGCCACGAGAAGCCTCAACATAAATGATGCGGTTACACAGGTCCTCATCATCATAATACTCATAAGGCATGTTCAGCTCTTCCAAAGCTTGTGGCAAACCCTGAATGATTTTTTGTTTTGGTGTTTCCCCAGATAACAACTGTTCACACAATACTTTGAAACTACTTTCACCGGCACCTTTAATGACATAATCAACCAAATCAACCACATCCGGTTGATCAGGTATGTGACTGACCTCTGGGCCTCCTAAAACTATGTTCAAATCTGGCTCAATGGTTTTTAATAACTTAACCACTGCGGTAATTTCCACCACGTTCCAAATATAAACACTGAACGCCACCACTTTAGGGTTCATGGCCAATAATTTCTCAGCCATATCTATGGCTCGATCATGAATTGTGAACTCTTTTATGGTTGCCTGTTGTTTTATTTCACCCATGTTTGCATAGAGGTAACGCAGGCTAAAAGATGAGTGAATATAGCGACTGTTGAGTGTGGTCAACACAATGGGAGTTAAAGAGCCATCCGTCATAACATTATTCATTATAAATGCTCAGTTACAAATGGCATCAACGATTCTATCACTCCAGCAGGGTTTTCCAAGGGCAACAAATGACCATTATCTGGAAAATCGATAAATTGGTGGCTGGGGTTAGATTGCCACTTTGACCAAAAGCCAGCTGAAATCGTATCCGAAAAGCCACCTCGCAAGGCCAAAACTGGTAACTTTGATTTCAATAACTGGCCTCGAAAGTAAGTAGCTGTGGCATAAATTTGTGCTTCCCACTCACGTGGGTATGCCAACCGAAAGACATCATTACCTTCTTCTTGGCTGATACCGGCACGCATATAGTGCCAGAGGTTTTCATCTGAAATTCGTTTAAATGCCCTGGGTTTTCTGTGAAAATCATATGCCGCCTGTAAACTCTCAAAACGATTGGGACGATTTAAAGCCTTATGAATGATTTTAACCCGCTTTTTAACCATTGATGGGAAGAACCTGGTTAACCAGCAAAAAAATTGCGGCAATGCCACCGGCTCAACCATAACCAAAGCTTTGATCAAATCAGGTCGTTTTTTAGCCGCCATAAAAGCTGTAACAGAACCCAGTGAATGACCTACTGCAACCACATCTTTCATGTTATTTTGATCAAAAAATGCAATCACATCATCTGC
>CALLLZ010000448.1 GCA_938008005.1 uncultured Marinicella sp.
TAAGATGGTGTTGTTGGAAAATTTAGGCCCTATTCCTCCATACCAACCAGGTAAAGCAGTCGAGTCTTTACGTAACGCACTTCATTTATGGGATAAACACACACTGGACCATAAACGATACTATACTGATGTGGAACAAGCAATCCTAGCTCGTCAAACAGCCACACCAATGGACAGTGATCTTATCAGACCCATGGTTCAAAGAGGGTTGTGTAAAACACCTCAAGGTTATCATTGGCGAACTGATAAGCGACTCAAGTTACGAAGTTTTTTCAGGATGTCAGAAGATAATATTCAAGAGTTTTTGGCAGCGACTCAAGTACCGACGCAACTGATTGTAGCTAAGCCCAGAACGTATGCCTTGGATTACCCCATGTTTGAGGATCGACTTAAGGCTTTGAATCCAAGCGAGTTTGAACGGTTACACGGTGATCATCATTTGCACATGAGTGAGGCCAAAACTGTGGCAAACAGTATCCTGACTTTTATGGATAAACAGTCATTTATTTCTGGTGCCGATGAAAGCTGATTTTGCAGATTTATTAGATCAGCACATGCGGCGTATCAGAGCCAGTGCTTCAGCTGTGGCTATTGAAATTGGCATGAGTAGAGAGGCGGTAAACAACTGGCGAAGGGGTTATTCTAAACCCAGTAAAAAACACCGAGATAAAGTAGTGGCATGTTCAAGCTATTTAAGACTCAGCGAACTTGAATGTAATGACTTGCTATCATCTGTAGGCTTCAATGATGAATATGCTTTATATGAAAGTCATCAACTGGTTAATTATTCGAACCTTTTTGATGCGTTGGAAAAAGCCCAGCCTTACCCCATCTTGTTGGTTCTATCTCAAGCACATATTGACCAACCGCCACAAAAAGAAATCATTCTGAAAATGGCTGAGGCTAAATACCCTCAAAGCCAAGTTATGCATATTCAAATGCCCTTCGCAGCCAAAATTGAGATGGCCAGTTTTTTTCAATTTATGGGTTCACAATTGAACTTAGAAGGTGTTGAGGATGAGTTAACTTTTGAATTTAAGCTCGGCGACTTACTCAAGTCAAAAAATATTACACTGGTTATCACACGGTTTGAACACGGTAACCAAGCTTGTCGAGAAATATTGGCGGGTATTCTCAGAAATTCATGTGAAATGTATACAGGTCGCTTACAACTTATATTGTGCGGTGGTGAAGGTTTATCATCATTGAAATATGCACAAGGTAATTTATCTCTACTTAACATTGCTGTCTCACATCTGTTGGAATTCAACTTGAAGGCATGGATAAAAAGCCAGTCTATTGATACAGTATTGATTGATGAAGACGTGCCCACTGATGAGTTATTATTCTCAATGATTGGTAACCATCCAGCATTGGCATCACCCATGTTTCAAAGCGTTCAATTGAATCAATCTAAACAAGAACTGGTTGATATGGTTGCTAACAATGACATGCTGTATTGTGACTTTAATCAAGTACTGCAAGTCTCAAATGTTAAAAAACTCAGTGATTTACTTCAAACCAAAGATTTAGGACCTTATCGCCCATATATACAAGAAGATACTTTGCGCAAATTATTTTGGCTCAACCTGGTTCGAAAACAAGACAACCGTTTAGTTTGGCATTCTGATGCGATACGAAATTTTGGCCAAAACATGATAAATGAGTTTATTGAGTGAAGCACGATACTTCTTTCAGTCGTATTGTTTTCATTATATTCTTTTGTATTATTTTATTCCCCATTGCCTATCAAACCATTTATCACTATTATTCATCCAGTAAGGTGTCGACTAAATTTGAGGGCATGGAAGTATTCAATGAATATAATTTAGTTAAAAGGCACCTCAGTAGATTTGTAGCTGAAAATAAAAGTTGGCCAAGCTCATTGAACGAAGCCAATTTCTTAAGTTCTGAGCGTTTACTCAAATTTAACCTTACAGAACCGTGGGCTTTAAAGGCTAAGATCAATCAAAAAGCCTTGCGACAAGAGTTGAGAGGTCGACAAATAAAATTTATTTTGGATCCTAAGTCAAACTTATGGTCTTGCGATTCAACATTCACAAATTTACCCAAAGCATTTTCACCAGAACACTGTGATGGTGAGCTCAATCAAATAATTAGCAACATTTCACCCAAAAAATGGTCTGTTTTTATTGCTGTTATGTCTTTAATCATCATTGCCTTATTGGCTACTTATCGACATCCATTGCTTAAAAAAATTCGTAAGTATAATTTTTCTTTAACAAAGGTCAGTTTCTTTGAACTAAAAAAGTTAAATTTTCTGGCTTTAATCACAGGTCACAGAAAACCGTTGCTCAAAGCCAATAATTTAACACTGTTTGATTGGCAAAGAATGCTTCACAATAAACGTTCAACGAATCAAAATTTGATTAAAACCCTGCAACAAACTTTACCTATTAAGGATATAAAAACTGAAAGTAAAGCTTTGTATAGGCTTTCGCTGTCAGATCAATTTGAGCTTAATATTACTGAACTACTTATATATGTTATCAATGAAGCGAATACGCATCATATTATTAATCGCATCAATCAAATGGCTGATCAACCTGTCCCAATTCTAATTTGGATTAACCACCCTGAGGCTAATATTGAATTACGTTCACAACGTCACCGAATCAACAAACCTTGTTTAATTCCAACACAACAGCAAATGACTCAATTGCTCATGTATGATTCTGGCAAGACAACATTAATTAGGTTAGCAGTAAGTCATTTGCCACTTAACTCTGTTTCTCCTTACCAAGGTGCAGGTGGCATCATTAAGTCCAGTCACTTTTTTGGTAGACAAGCCATATTGGATAAACTTGAAGCTCAATTTCAATCCAACTTTCTACTGGTTGGCGGCAGACAATTAGGTAAGACCAGTTTATTAAAAGCACTTTTCCGCAAACTTAAACAACAACCTGATAACCATTGCCTGTATATTTCGTTATCGGATGATCGTTTGCTACCTAGGCTCGCATATCATAGTGGAATTAAACAATTTAACCACCTGGATGACTTACTGACTCAAATTAAACAAAATCACCCAGGAAAAAAAATACGTCTTTTGATAGATGAGTCGGATTTATTCATACAAACCGAAGTAAAAAACAATTTTCAACTGTTAAACCAGATCAGACAATCTGCAGAATATGGTCAATGTCAGTTTATCTTTGCTGGCTTTTGGGACTTGTATGCCACTGCGGTTTTAGATTACCATTCGCCATTACGTAATTTAGCAGAACCAATCACAGTCGGCGCACTAGAAACAAAACCAGCGTATCAATTGATTAGCCAACCGATGGCTATACTTGGTCAGCAGTTTGCCAGCACTAAATTGATTGAAGATATATATATGAATACTGGCGGACGGGCTAATTTAATCAATTTAGTGTGTGAGTATTTAATTGAACAATTAACCGTTCAGAAAAAAATCATTGACTCTGTATTGGTTGAACAAGCTTACCAGAGTGATCGAGTACTTGATGCTTTGCAAGGTTGGTCAAATTTAAGTGCCGATGCTGAGGCTTGTAGTATAGATAGAATCATTGTTTATATGACTTACCTTCATCAGCAGATTGATCTGAAGAAAATCAACCAAATATTCAATCATCACCATATTATTTTCAGCCCGGAACAATTAAAACAATCCATACAGCGACTTAGACTCGCTCACATTATCATCAAATGTAAAAATCAATATTGTTTTGCTGTTCCTCTTTTTTCTCAACAACATGACAGTGAAGAGGCAAAGGTCTTAATTAAGCAAGAAATACAGCACTTAAAAAGTTGACTGTAAGTTCTTAGGTTTTCTCTAATGGGGTTGAATCCCCCTATTCAAAACATTTGTAACCCTACAAAGCCTTTAATTTTATGAGTTTTGTTAAAACTTGTCAGTTTGTCAAGTGCAACTATTCAATGCTGGACAACAATAGGAAGTTATTAAATCAGTAAACTGCCTAAAATTAATACCAATTAATTAGTTAGAAGTCCACATGTTAAAATTTAAAGTAAAGAACTCAACCCATCAAAATATATCTATTTTTGCCAAATATCTAAGTATTTTAGGGTTTGTTGGATCAGCTGGTTATTTTGCCTATTCTATGGTTATTAATTATCAAGAAGCATCAACCATATTATCCGATTCAGTTGTAGTAGATGCCAAAATGGTATTGGATGATGTCAGCTATGAAAGAGGTAGTAAAGGCCGCTCCAAAGAAACCTATCACTTCTCTTATTACTATGATGCCAATGGTGAAGAATTTAATAAATCATTTACCACAAGTGAATCTAATGCAGATAAATATATTAATTCTGAGACCGTACAAATCGCTTATGCCAGGTCAAATCCTTCACTCTCAGGTAAGGTTGGCCGATTAGAAAAAAACAGCAGTATCAGCAGTCTATTGTGGCGTGGTGCACTTGCCTTCTTTGGTTTAATTTTTTTAGCTGGCGTTGTTTATGGGCTCATTACCAGTGTCATATTTATTAACAAAGATAAATCCATGAATGAAAAACATTAATAGATTGATTTAGAATTTGAAACAAAATACCATCAAAGAATTGATCAATTTAAATCGTATAAAGGTGATATATGAACCGATTGAAATTAACCGGAATGTGTTTTTTTGTTATCCTTATGGGATGCGACCAAAGTAAAAACTCTTCAGGTCAATTTAACTACAAAGTGGTTCAAATTGAAACCGCTAAAGAAGAAGCGGGCACGCATGTGAGTGCATGCGTGATCTCACAAGCACCTACTGCCGAGTCCAGAAAAAACACCCTGATTATTGCCACCCAAAATCTACATAAAGAACAAAAATCTGATTACTATTTCATAACTATGGCTAACCATGAAAGTTTTTGTCAACATGAAGAGAGATTAACTGCCATCGGTATGTATTCAGTCAATAAAACAGGTTGGTATGGAAATAATTTGTATACCAAAACCAATCAAAAATATGAATGGAATGTATTAACGACCGACCATACCAACACAGCGGCTCAAATCGAATATACGCTAGAGTATTTAAAGGTATATGCGGAAAACAAAATAAGTTTTATTGAACAGTATGGCGTGTTGAACTATTATGAACCGTTAAGAGAATTTGTTGAGAAGCAAATTTCCAAAGAACCCGAGTTTGTCACATCAGGTATGTGGGTAGATAATTATTTTATCAGATGAGCAAGGGATTCTTTCGGGAAGTCCTTTATTGAGCCAAAGCTAATAAGTGTGGGTATTAATCTGGCTTCGTTAGCAGCGATTCTTATAAAAGCTTACATTGAGGCATGGTTTGGTGAATGGTTTCGTAATCCCGGGTGGTGCACTGCCATTGTATTTGATTGTTTTTATATTTAGGTGTGAGGCTGATTGCACCTTTGTTGACTCCTGAAGTTTCAGTATAAACCACTGTAATTTTGCCACCATGGGAAACGGTGATAGAGTGCACGTCCTGGTTGGCATAGCTATTAGATCTGGGCAATCGTAAAGATTTGTTTGAATGAGGGAACTTGCCTTCCTCCAAATAATATTGTGCAATCATTTGTTTGATCATGGTTGCAGTTTGTAAACCTGACATCCTTCGACTTGCATATAATGACTCTTGAGACATGGTTTTATGCGCTTCACTCAATTGCTTTTCTTCAAGTTGTTTAAGTTTTAAGTCATCAACAACCTCACCTAAATCTTCCATTTTTTCTTGGACCACTTGGCTTTGTTGCTCCGACTCTTTTAATTTTTTCGCCAATAATTCACTTTGGCTTTCTGATTCTAAAAGTTGCTTTGAGAGCAAGTCACGTTGTTCCTGAGCCGCTTCTATCATTTCAGTTTGATTTGATGAAATCAAAACTTCTTGTTTTTCCACTAAAGTGGTTAAATCTTTAACAGATTGAGCCAAATGTTTTTTTTCTTCTTTAGAGTTGTATAACAGCCAAATAATGACAGCGGCTAATATGCCAACGATTATTTTTGTATTCATAAGTCTTACGTGAGTATTGCGGGGTGAAAAAACCAAGCCGAAATACGTATTCTACCATCAGATGATTCATACCACTAACACATGATAAGGTCAGTTCAACAAGTATTGAATATAAATTCAAAATGAGAATGAGTTTTTGTTTAGTAAATACATTTACATAAGTCCAACTCTTTGAAAAATACCCGCATTAGGCTCCTTAGGAGTAAAGAGCCTGATGTGAGTTTTATTTTATTAATTCAAATGTTTGTAATATTTACTTTAGACTTTTCAGTCAATATTTTTCAGTTTGATCTCATCATGAAGATTCATCTGATTCTATCAACCAAACTTCAGTTCGGTTGTTTTTATATCTGCCGATTTCATTACCATTGCTGTCTATTGGCAACTGATTACCTAACGCCACTATTTCCACGTTATGGATACCTCTCATCTTCAATTCATAAGCCAGCAACCTGCTGCGAATAAAAGCCCTGTTTTTATCGGCTTTTTCATTATTTGATTCACCAGCAGAGAAACCAATCAATGTCACCTTTTCATGCGATTCATGAGCAAGATAGTCAACTAAATGTTCAATATCTTGGGCCGATTTATTATCAATCTCGGCACGGTCTGAGCGCATTCTGAAGGTCATTGACAAACGTTTTCCTGAAGCGGCTATTTTTTGGTATTTAAGTGGGAAACTGTTATTTACCTGAGGAAAAGCTGTGGTGATTTTTTGTGGGATAAAATCGACTAACTCAACCACTTTCTGTCCATTTTTTGAAATTGCTAGATTAATAAAATCATTAACATGTGAGTTATCACTTCTTTCGGTATTGGCATATAAGAATAACCGTCTACTTAAGGCATAGTCTTCTGAACTGATGGAAAATTGTTTTGGCAATATGGCTGGTAAACCCTCATCTGCTGATACTTTCAAAATCATTTTTGGATTAGCATAGGCAAGTCCTGTGAAACCGATGGCAGTCACATCATTACCAACTGCTTGAGCCAAAACTTCATTGGATTCATAGCGGCTAGAATAAGCCAACTTCTTTTTAAACTTCTTCAGTACCAATGAATTAAATGTGTCATAAGTTCCTGACTGATCATCTCTGGCATACAAATTAATCACATTATCTGCACCACCCAATTCAGACCAGTTTTTAATTTGTCCTGAGAAAATGGCAGAAAGTTGCTTAACTGTTAATTGCTTGACGGGGTTATTTGGATGAACAATCACGGCCAAACCATCTAAGGCGATGATGTGTTCACTTTCAGGTTTGGTCATATCACCCGAGTCCAGTAGCAATTGGAGGTTCTCTTCTTGTTTAATACTTCTTGAAGACATCGCGATGTCAGAATCTTTAGCAATCAATGATTTGAAGCCTGTACTGGAACCATGGGCTTGTATTTCAATGGCTACCACCTTATTTTCAGTTGGTAAAAAACCAATCACCTGTACTTCATTCTCTTTATTTAAGTTCTTTTTTACTGTACCTACGGCACCTAATTTTTTGAGGTAATCACTCGCTAAGGCGGGCGCTAATTTTGCGCCAATGGTATTTGAACCAGCCAATTTAAGTATAACTTCTGGTGTCACCTGTAATAAATCAGGTGGTACCACCATTTCATTTTGGGTTTCACTTGAAAGTGGAGTTGCTAAAGGGGTAATTGCTTCTTTTTGAGGGATGTCAGGAAGATTGGTTTTGGACTGAGGTGACTCGTCATTTGTTACCAAATATAGAGCAGTGGATATTAAAATAAGTAAAAACGAGACTGTTATTATAGATTTCAAAGTAGAGGTCATAAGAATTTGGTTTTTAACAATTATTGACAATGTTCAATTTTGAACTTGCAACATGACGTCAGTGTGACATGACCAAAACTTAATGATGTAATTTACCAGATTATTCTTCAGGTAAACAGAACCATTAGTTTGCTACTAATGGCTCTATCAAATCCGTGAAAATGCTTTCGTTATATATTAAAATCAACCGGCTGGATAAACATAACTGGCTTGTAACCCAAGTGGAAAATCCAAACCCCAATAAGCCAATAGGAATACCGTCCAACCCACTAAAAATGCAATTGAAAACGGTATCATAAGGGCAATCAAGGTACCTACACCAGTGCCTTTAACATACTTCTGACAGTACACCACCACTAAAGGGAAATATGGCATCAGCGGTGTGATGATATTAGAACTTGAATCACCTACACGATAAGCGGCTTGAGTTAAATCTGGAGATATGCCTAACTGCATCAACATAGGTACAAATATGGGGGCCAATAAAGCCCATTTACCTGAAGCCGATCCAACAAATAGATTGACAAATGCTGTGAGAAAAATGATTCCTACAATGGTCACGCCACTGGGTAATGCCATTGACTTTAATAGCTGTGCCCCTTCAATTGCCAACAAGGCGCCTAAATTCGATTGCGCAAAAGCCGAAACAAACAATGCACAGAAAAACACCATCACTAAATAATATGACATGCCGTTCATGGCCTTGGTCATGGCATCAATCATATCTTTGGTCGATTTAAATGTTCCTGAAACAAAACCATAAACCGCGCCAGGTATCCAAAAAAGTAAGAAGATCAACGGTACTATTGACTTCATCATAGGTGCTTGGAATACTGCCAATTCACCTTCGTAGCGCAGTGGTGAATCTGCTGACCATGCGGCCCACACCAATAAAACTACACCAAGCAACATAACTGTTGAGGCGATATAGAATGATTTGCGTTCGGTGCTTGAAATTTCATCTAACTTTGGTAGATCATCAGTGTCACCATCAATTTTTGTTGCTTTTAAGCGTGGTTCAATGATTTTGTCGGTGATGTACCAACCGACCAAAATAATGAATAAACTAGAAGCTGAAGTGAAAAACCAATTATTCAATGGGTTGACAGCCATGGTAGGCTGAATGATTTGTGCGGCACTCTGGGTGAAACTCTGTAACAAAGGATCAATTCCCGAAGGCACAAAGTTGGCACTGAATCCTCCACTAACCCCTGCAAAAGCGGCTGCTATCCCTGCCAATGGATGCCGGCCCATGGCATAGTAAATAACCCCAGCCAATGGAATGACA
>CALLLZ010000449.1 GCA_938008005.1 uncultured Marinicella sp.
GTAGGCGGCTAAATAGGTTTCAGTTTCAATTTCATTTATATTTTGATTTTTTTTATCAAAATCAATTCTTAATAGTTCAGTATCTGCAATTGAGACTAAGTTAAACTGATATATACAGTGATCTTTCTTTCTAGACGGCAATGCATTTTTTTCATACGCCTGTGCTTTCATCAGTGTAGTAATGGAGTTAAAAATATTTTTATCATTTTTTGGAGCTCCATTTTTCTTATTTATTTCTTGGAAAGCAAAAATATGCCTTTTAGGTTCGTCCGAAATAAATGCACATCCAGTACTATTGAGAGTTTTAAGGTATCCATCTTTCCAGTTTGGTTCTTTTAACATATGATCTAAGACTTTATGATTAGACCATGCATGAACAGGTGACCAGTTTATGTTTGGATTTGATTTATCAGGCTCCTTTGAAAGTAATGCCCAAGCATTCTCATTGCTTTTTTTACAACTGACTATTAGTGTGGTGTAGACGTAAAAATCATGTATTTTGGTTGCTTTATAAGCGACCAAATCTATTTCACGAACATTTTCCTTTAGGTCATCAATGTAATATTTATTATTTATTACTATCCAGCCGTTTTCACATAATAAGTTTGAGATTTTGTATTCAAGAATAAAACCTGTTTTATTTAATCCTTTTTTGATTAATTCTTTATCCATGTTCTAAGAAATTTGAGTATAGGTTTTCATTAATAAAAAAACCCGAGTCATCACTGATCGGGCTTTTCAATTTACTATTCGAAACTAAACTCAATCCCAACTCAACGCACCACCGGTTTGGTATTCGGTAACTCTGGTTTCGAAGAAATTCTTTTCTTTTCTTAAGTTTGATTGTTCGTCTAACCATGACAGGGCGCATTCGGCGCCGGGGAACGGTTCTTCGATACCCAATTGGCGAGCGCGTCTGTTGGCGATGTATCTGAACTGTTCGCTGTGGTCTTCGGCTGAGTAGCCTAAAATAGGTCTTTTCAGTAAGAATTTAGCGTAGGTTGATTCGGCTGCTTCAGACTCGTCCCACATTTGGCGGACTTTGGCTGGATCAAGCTTAACGTCATTTTCTTCGATGATTTGTTTCACCACGCGGATTCCGAATGAACAATGCATCACTTCATCGCGCATGATGTATTGTAGCTGTTCGGCGGTACCTTTCATCAGGCCGCGTCTTTGTAGTGCGAAGATTGGGCTGAAACCGTTGTAGAACCAACAGCCTTCAAAAATCGCTCCAAAGAACATGTAGGCCAAGACAAAATTTTCTAATTCGTCTTTGTCGTTCAGATCAATATCAGGGCGCATGATGGAGTTCAAGCGGCGGTTGGCGACTTGAATTTTTTGGTTGATTTCAGGAATCACGCGGTAGCGATTGTAAATTTCACCTTGGTCTAGGCCAATGGTCTCAATGCAGTGCTGATATGTCCATGTATGCAAAGCTTCTTCATAAACCTGACGCGCTTGGTAAATCTGTAACTCAGGAGCGGTCATTTTTTCCATCACAGCCAGACCGATGTTGCGCATCGCCAAGATGTCTGAAGTAGTCAGATATGACAATACATTTTGGTAAACGTGTTTTTCGTCTTCGGTCAGGGTTTTGTTATAGTCATGGACGTCTTGGGTCATGTTGACATCAAGTGGGGTCCAGTGGTTTTTGTTGGCGTTCAAGAAGAACTTCCAGGCCCAGGGATATTTGAATGGCGCCAATTGATTCACATCAGTTAAACCATTGATGACTCTCTTGTCTTCAGCACGAACTGGTTCTACACCCCTCATTGCATTTTGGTAGGTGTTCTCAGGAGTGACGTTAATAGCAGCGGTTGGCTGAGCACTGGTATTAGCTGTTGTCGTTGTTGCATCGGCGACAGGAGTTGTTCGTACCAGAGGTTTCTCTGGTGTTAAAACAGGTGCTGCTGCTTGGGTTGGTTGTGGCACTTGAGGCTTCTTTTCCTCTTGCTTGGTGTTGAGCCCGAGCGGATCGTCCCAATTCATCATGTTTGTTTACTCCTCTGTATTTCGAGATGGTTGTTTTTTTTGATGCACCAAGAGTTCTCGTTTCGCATCACACACTATTATTCTACCCAATTTTAACCAACTCATTCAAGTTGATGTATTGATTTTGGGATGGTTCAGTGGCTTATTAGCTTCAAAATAAGCCACTATTGGTTCATTTATTGTATTTCTGGTTTACTGGCAAGCGTCACAATCTGGTTCTAGGATTGAGCATGCTTTGGGTGCTGCTGAGCCTACTGGTGTGGACTCTGGCGCCTGATTCGAACTGGCATCAACACTTTTCTCAACGTGTGTGGCACCCATTGAACGCAGGTAGTATGTGGTTTTTAAACCGCGTACCCAAGCCAATTTATACAGTGAATCCAGCTTTTTACCTGATGGTTCAACCATATAAAGGTTCAATGACTGACCTTGATCAATCCATTTTTGGCGTCTGGAAGCTGCTTCAACCAACCAGCGAGGGTCAACTTCAAAGGCGGTGGCGTATTTGGCTTTTAAATGATCGGGTATGCGATCAATTGGTTGTACACTGCCATCGAAGTATTTCAGGTCATTGACCATCACATCATCCCATAAGTCCAAAGCTTTCAAGTCTTCAACCAAGTACGGGTTGATGATGGTGAATTCGCCAGACAGATTTGATTTAACAAACAGGTTTTGATAAACCGGCTCAACAGACTGAGAAACACCTGAGATGTTCGAGATCGTTGCGGTTGGTGCAATCGCCATGGTATTGGAATTACGCATGCCTTGAGTTTTAACCTTCTCACGCAAGTCGTCCCAATCCATGCTGACACTTTGGTCTTGGTCAATGAATTGGCCACGTTCTTGCTTCAATAATTCAACAGAATCAATTGGCAGAATACCTTGTGACCACAGTGAACCTTCATAAGAAGGGTAAGTGCCACGTTCGGCAGCTAAATCACTGGAAGCATTGATGGTGTAGTAGGACACGGCTTCCATGGTTTCATCAGCAAACTGGACCGCTTCTTCAGTGGCATACGCCATGTCCTGGATGTACAGTGAATCTTGAAAGCCCATCAAGCCCAAACCGACCGGGCGGTGACGCATGTTTGAACGTCTGGCTTGTGGAACTGAGTAGAAATTGTAATCAATCACGTTATCCAACATGCGCATGGCAGTGGTGATGGTTTTCTTGAGTTTTTTGTGGTCGATGCCTTTTTCACTGATGTGATGTGGCAAATTAACTGACCCCAAGTTACAAACTGCGATTTCATCATCAGATGTGTTCAAAGTAATTTCAGTACACAAGTTTGATGAATGCACCACACCAGTGTGGCGTTGTGGAGAGCGGATGTTACATGGGTCTTTAAAAGTCATCCATGGGTGACCGGTTTCAAACAACATGCTGAGCATTTTTCGCCACAGGTCGTTGGCTTCGACTTTTTTGAAGTTGGTGATTTTGCCTTCTGCTGCCATTTGTTCGTATGATTCGTATTGAGCTTTGAAATCTTTACCATACAGTTCATGCAATTCTGGCGCTTCTTCTGGTGAGAACAGGGTCCAACTTTCATTGTTAGCAACTCGTTCCATGAATAAATCAGGAATCCAGTTAGCGGTGTTCATGTCATGTGTACGTCGGCGGTCATCACCGGTGTTTTTACGCAGCTCTAAAAACTCTTCCATGTCGATGTGCCAAGTTTCTAAATAGGCACACATGGCGCCTTTGCGTTTACCACCTTGATTAACTGCTACGGCAGTGTCATTAGCAACTTTCAGGAATGGAACCACACCTTGTGATTCACCGTTGGTGCCTTTGATATGTGAGCCTAAGCCACGAACCCTAGACCAATCATTACCTAAACCACCAGCGTATTTAGATAACATGGCATCGTCTTTGATGGCACTGAAAATGCCATCTAAATCATCAGGCACAGTGGTCAAATAACAACTGGAAAGTTGTGGGCGCAAGGTGCCTGAATTGAATAATGTGGGTGTGGAACTCATGAAGTCAAAAGAACTCAATAAGTCATAAAACTCGATCGCTCTGGCTTCGCGATCAATTTCATTGATGGCTAAGCCCATAGAAACACGCATGAAGAAAGCTTGTGGTAACTCGATGCGGGTTTTGCCCATGTGAATGAAGTAGCGGTCAAATAAAGTTTGTAAGCCCAGGTAGGTAAACTTCTTATCGCGCTCCGGTTTAATTGCTTTGGATAAGCGTTCAATGTCATAGCGTGATAACTCAGAATCGAGTAGATTTAGCTCAACACCACGTTGAATGTATTTGCCAAAATATTCTGGGTAGACATCATTCATGTCTTTTTGGGTGGCGGTTTTATTTTCTCCGTAGATGAAGCTTAATGCTTCTGAGCGGATGCCATCCATTAATAAGCGCGCAGTCACTTGTGAATAATTGGGATCTTTTTCAATCAAAACCCTGGCAGACATGGTTAAGGAGGCATTCACATCTTCCTCGGCCATGCCATCGAATAAATTACGCCTGACATCCTTGATGACCATTTCTTTGGTTACACCCTTAAGTCCGCGTGTGGCATCAGCGATTAATGTTTCAATGCGGTCAAAGTCTAAAGGTTTGCGGTTGCCTTTGGAATCAATGACATGCAGGATATCTTGTTGTTCGGTAGGTGTTGGATCATTTTTCTCTGCCTTGGCTTTGGCACGAGCACGTTTTTCGTTTTGTTTTTCGCGGTACAATACATAGTTTCTGGCTGCTTTGTGCTCACCAGCGCGCATCATGGATAACTCAACTTGATCCTGGATGTCTTCAATGTGTACGGTACCTCCATCTTCCATATGACGGAAGAGGGCAACAAACACTTGTTCGGCTAATTTTTCAACGGTTTCCCTGATGCGTCTAGACGCCGCTGCTTGACCCCCTTCAACTGCCAAAAATGCTTTGGTCATGGCCACTTGAATTTTAGACGAATCATAGGTTGTGACCTTACCATTTCGTCTGATGACTTTGAATCGGACGTTTAGGTTGTTGGCTTCATTGGTTTCGGCGTTTTCGACCTTGGGTTCTGTTCCTTGAGTGGTGGTGCTTTGATTTTCTTGCTGATCTGTATGCTGCATATGACTCGCTGATTTATATTATTGGTAATAAACTCTGATTTGAGCGGCTGTAAAATGCCCAAATTCCTCTCTAGATACTGCTCTCTTAACACTGGGATAATATCTTACTTTTTTAGCTGCTGGCAAGCACAAAATGGCTTAAATTTTTTGCTGAATGTAATATCAATGACTTAGCAAATTATCTTTATTTCCAGTACAAACTTTGTGCAATATTCTAGAGCAAAGTGCGGCTTTAAAATGTGAACCATAATCAACTTTAGGTTTTTGATCTATATTTACACAGAAAAATGCAAAGGCAGGTAATCATTATGTAAATTGATAAAAGTGCATTTTAAATGGTTAGTGAATAGGTCGGAATCTTCTTAACAGCCATCATTTCGTTGTCTAATAACTTCGAACAAAGCCACACCGGTGGCGACTGAAACATTCAAGCTTTGCACTTCACCTGCCATCGGTATATGGATCAAATGATCACAGGACTGTTTGACCAAATGACGCAGGCCTTTACCCTCATTCCCCATCACAATAGCAATGGGCCCAGTTAGATCAGTTTGATAAATGTTTTGACTGTCTGTTTCTAAGGCCGTGCCATAAACCCAAACCCCCGCTTTTTTGATGCCATCGATTGCTCGAACTAAGTTGGTTACTTGAAAAATCTCTAAATGTTCAACGGCACCAGCTGCGGTTTTATGTGCAACTGGTGTGATAGAAGCTGATTTATCTTTGCCAAAAACCACCGCAGTGACTCCTGCAGCATCGGCACTGCGCAGGCAGGCACCTAAATTTCTGGGGTCTTCTATACAATCTAGTATAAGAATCAGAGGCGAGACTTGATGGTCATTGGTCCATGATTGAAGCCTTACTTTCAAATCTTTCTCAGATTTTAAATGCACTGCATGAATGCTGGCTACAACGCCTTGGTGACGGTCATCACACAGTTTGTCTAGTTCTTGTAAACTGACCCGATTCAATTCGACTTGGCTTTGTTTGACTGTATCAAGCAAGTTCAACAACCGCTTATTCTGCGCATCTTTTTGTAACCAAATACATTTCACTTGGTCACCAGTTTTAAGGGCGTTTTCAACGGCATGAATACCAAAAATTAATTCTGTCATGGCATCAAAGAATTGGGCTTAAAGTGGTTTTCATGGCTTGTATGTGGTAATTCAATTTTTGGGTAATGAGGCTTAAATGCCATGTTATCATATCTGCACATTCACTGAATTCAATATTTTGTACCAGAAAGCGTTATGAATTGTATTGAAGAAAAAAGCTGAGATATATAGTCAAGCGCATCGGAAAACCGTTTATAAAGTGATTCAGCGATATAAACTTTGATTTAAAGCCAACGCATCAGTGAACACTCAAGTTGTTTACTGGTTTCTTGAATGGTTCGCTTGAAACAAGTATCTATTTCATTAACAAACCTTTTTAAAGGAACCAAATCTTCAGCCCTGGCTGTGGTTTCTATTCCCGCCATCAATTGATTGATCATCTTAAGCCCCACACTAGCCGATGCACCTTTGAGCTCATGGGCGATTGATACAACCTGCTCAAATTGTTTCTCATCTACAGCGGTCCTCAATAATTGAACACTTTTGTGGCTGTTAATAAAAAACTCTTTGACCACTTTAACCATCAATTTTTTATTACCTGATAACCAGTCTCTGAGCTCATCATGATCAAATGCCAGGTTCTTATCTGTTGATTTATGGTAGGGGACATGTGCAGGTTTCTTAACAGTTTCCAACATTTCACTGAGGTGCTTGGGCATCCATACTTTTAGTTTTTTCTGGACGGTAACTACATTCATTGGTTTGGTGATGTAGTCATCCATACCGGCAGCAAGACATTTATCACGGTCTCCTTCCATTGCACTGGCAGTAAATGCAATGATTGGTATGCTTTTTTTGTTGACAGGTGTGCTTGCTTTGCGAATGTTTTTTGTTGCTAAATAACCATCCATGACTGGCATATGACAATCCATAAAAATCAAATCAAAACGTTCTTTTTGAAGGATGTCAAGGGCCTCTTGACCATTAACTACTGTTTGAATTTCTAGACCAAGAAACTCGAGTATACCTCTGGCTACCATTAGATTTGTGGCATTATCATCAACCACCAAGACACGACCTTTGAAGTGATCAAACCCATGGCTATCATCTGAGTCCTCTGATAATGATGGCTCGGGCTTTACAGTTTTCTTAAGTTTAACTGTAAACCAAAAATTGGTGCCTTTATTCAGTTGACTTTCAAAACCAATGTCTCCTCCCATCAGTAAAGTCAATTCCTTACAAATACTCAAACCTAAACCAGTACCACCGTACATTCTAGTGGTTGAATTATCAGCTTGTGTGAATCGATCAAATATAGTTTTTTGTTTTTTCTCATCAATGCCTATGCCAGTATCCGATATATCAAAACGAATCAGTGATTCTGACTCATCAGATTGGTCAATTTGGCAGTTGACATCTATTTGGCCTTGTTCAGTAAACTTCAATGCATTGCCTACCAAGTTAGTTAGTAATTGTCGGATTCGGCCAGAATCACCTTTGTACCACCCTTTCAACGCTGGATCAACAGTACATGAAAAAGTTAAATTCTTGTTTTCTATCGTACTTGAAATTGATGATGAAAAATCTTCCATAAAGTCGTTAAAGTTAAAATCATGCTGTTCAATCTCAAATTTACCGGCTTCAATTTTTGAAAAATCTAAAATATCATTGATGATGGTCAACATCGAATTGGCACTTTTTTTAATGGTCAGAGCATGGTTTCTTTGTTCATCGGTCAGAGAGCTATTTAACATCAGTTCATTAATACCTAAGACACCATTCATAGGGGTTCTGATTTCATGACTCATATTAGCTAAAAAGACCGATTTGGCCTGATTGGCATCTATCAATTCCTGTTCAATTTTTTTACTTTCAGTGATGTCTCGCCCTATGCACAAGACAGCCTGCTTACCATCAAACTCAATTCCAGTGAGTGTCACATCAGCAGGGCGTACTTCACCATCAATGGTTTTAAACAACCACTCAGTTCGATGGTGTCCTGTTTGGAATGTTTTTGCCACCATTTCCCTGGCCTGTTCTTTCGATGTTTTACCATTTGCCTGGAGATCTGGGCAAATATCAAATGGTGGTGTATTGAGCAAGTGTTCAACCGAATCATATGCCAATAGTTTAACGGCTGCATCATTTGCCATAAAAAAGTGACCACCTGTGATTAGCATCATTGCATCTTCAGATTTTTCATACAGTAAACGGTATTTGTCCTCACTTTTTGCGAGCTTAAGCGCATTGGCCTTGGCTTCATCTCGCAGTAACAACGTTTCTTTGATATTTTGGTTAAAACGTTTGCCATTGGAAATCCCCGCACCTAAGAACAATAAACCAAACAAGGCCAAGGTCAAAGAATTTGCTTCAGCAGCCATTAATATATTGATGGTTATAGGTAATATGCTGAATGTCATGAAAATGACCACTGACTTATAACTGGGGGTTAAAGTACCTAAGGAAGTACCTACTAATCCAAGCAGTAATAGCTGTAAAATGGTTTGGTGAATCAAAGAATCTGCAGGATATAAATATATACCCGTAGAACCCCATACCAGGCTGGCTATAAAAACGCCGAAAACGAACTTATACTCCATTTTTTTGGCAGAAAAAGCGCCTTTTGTTATCGCTGAATTAAATAAATACTTGATGCTGATTCGATAAAAAATAGTTACTAACAAACAACTGAACCAAATCAGCAAATGATTAAACGGTATAACATCTTTTAAAGCATAAACCAGAATACAGCCACTAATAAACATCCCTGTCTGACTGACTACCAAGCCGTCATACATGAGTTTAATGCGCTCTAAATATAAACTTTCATCATTTGATTTGTACTTCATGCCTCAAAGTATACAGTTTATGTTTATTGAGACAAATAATTTTGCAATTTCTTCAAGTTATTCATTCATTTTCTACTGAATTCATTCAAACGCGTGTGCCTGACATGATTTAAGTCAATTTAGGTCAACGCTTTCACAGTTAAAGTGAACGATTTTACACTTTAGTTAGAAGGGGTTTTCAAGGAGGTGTAAATATTCGCAGAATATAGATAAGTCTTCAATTAATTGAGGTTCTCTAGAAATAATCAGTGACAGCTTGAAATTAAGAATATGATGTTTATACTTCAGCTTTCCTTACAATCAACCTTCTTTATTGGTTATGAGGTTGACATATCTTGGGTGCCAAATGGCTTCTCCTATCACCAATTTGTTTTTGTGTTACCATCTTCGAATGCAAACTCTAATTGATTCAATCTCACAATATATATCACCCAGTTCTGATTTGATTGAATGTTTGTTTGATCGAATCAAACCAGTCAGTTTTGATAAAGGCGAAATGGTACATGACGCCCATGAAGTCTGTAAAAACAGTTTTTTTATCGTTTCAGGCATTTTCAGGCTTTACTACATTAAACCAGATGGTAGGGAAGTCAGTGAGTTTTTTGCTACTGAAAAAGAATGGATCAACTCACCCGTCAGTTTTATGCAACAAAAACCAGATGTTTATTTTATGGATGCCATTGAAGACTCAAGTGCACTGGCATTAGATGTGGAAGACTTGGTGTATTTATTTGATCATTTTCCAGAGATGGAACGTTATTCGAGGCTAGATATGGGGGCCTTCTTTGGCCATCTTATGAATCGACTTGCATCTCTTCGATTTACCACCGCAGAGGAAAAATACAATCATTTTTGTATGGCTTATGGCGATGTAAAACAGCGGATTCCATTACACATGGTTGCTTCATATATGGGTGTTACACAAGAAACATTGAGCCGCATCAGAACTAAAAACAAATAGGATTTTTGACTTAGATCAATGACAGTATTGTTTCGCTGTTGTTAACATCAGCACTTCATTACAATCAGGAAAAAACACCATGAAAACAGTCATATTCTGTCTAGCCATGTTATTCACCCATATTACATCAGCCGCCAATTTACCTGATAAGCACGGTGCCATCGATGCGCAGTTATTTGTAGGAAAAAATGAGAATCAACCATTGGTGGTCGGTTTTGGCGGTGGTGAAGGTGGTAATGCCTGGGCATCGGATTACTGGGAAAAAACCAGAGATGAGTTTTTAGATCAAGGTTATGCTTTGTTGGCCATTGGTTATTTCGGTATGCCAAACACATCTCAGTTGCTTGATAGGGTTTCGTTGGATGCGATCTATCAGGAAATCATTAAGGCAGGAAAAAACCCATTGGTTAATGGCAATAAGATTGCACTCATTGGTGGTTCTAAAGGTGCTGAGTTGGTATTGAACCTTGCCAGTAGGTTTCCTACCATAACAGCTGTTATTGCGATTGTACCCAGCCATGTTAGTTTTCCTGGGATTACCTACACGATGGAGCATTCATCATGGACTTTTGAAGGTGAGGAAGTTCCTTTTGTACCTGCTAATGAGCGAATCATTCCTGCTGTTTTAACTCGGGATCTCCATACTGCATTCTCTATTATGATTGAGGATAAAGACTGGGTTGAAAAGGCCAGAATAGAGGTAGAAAAAATCAATGGGCCTGTGATGATTATATCTGCTCGAGAAGATGAGATGTGGCCATCGTTGATGATGTCTGAACAATTGATTGAACGATTAGAACAAAAAAAATTCCCGCATCATTATGAACACATCATTGCAGAAGGAGATCATGCATCTTCATTGAACCATTTCTCTGATATTTTTACTTTTCTAAAGAAACATTTTAAAACCCGTTAAGTTCATAGTCAGAGGCCTTTGCTTGATTCATGAATCAAGTAAAGGCCTCATAAAACATGACAAGTATGTGTTTTTTACTTTTATTGAATACTCAGAAACACTCGATGGATTAGGCTGCCGCTTGAAGTAACGGACGGAACATTTCACCAGTTTCAACACGTTTTTTTAATGATGTTAAGGTATCTTGTAAAGATCGTTTCAATTTATTTTTCATGATCAATTGATGCATGGTTCGGCCTAATAAACCATAGCGTAAATCATAGGCAAACTCGACATTCAACCGAGTCTTTTTAGCTTCAACAGCGGTTAACCACCAACTGCTTAAACCATTTGTTAAAGGTCCCAAAGATGTTACATTATAAACAAAGCCGGTTCCTTCTTCCCAGCGGGTAATATATTCTTCTATTTCACCGAAGTCTGCCAATTTACAATACCTTCCTGCACCAACCTGCTGTCGTTTGTTACCTAGAGCATTGGAAACTTCAACACCAGGAGCCCAGGTGTAAACGTCATTAAAAACCTTAAGTACATCCCAAACCTGAGCTTGATTGGTGTTGATGATGATGTTGGCTGTTTGTGATTTTTGACGTTGTATATGAGGTGCCATCATGCTTGTTCTCCTGGGTTCTGTATTAATGAAAAATAAATTATAGGTAAACATAATGGGTTTGATAACTGGCAAAATTTGCATGAGTATGGTGTATAAATTATCCGTATAACATCATCTATGGATAATTTATAATAACTTTATTATGTTTAATAATTTGAATTGGGATGACTTAAAGTTTTTTTTAGTGGTTTGTAGAACAGGTTCTATAAGATCTGCTGCTAAAACCTTGGCTGTTAATCATGCGACCGTTTCCAGGCGCATCAATCAATTTGAGAAAGCTGTTGGTCAACGTTTGTTTGATCGGTCCAGAACTGGTTACACGCGCACCCGCTTTGCAGATTTAATTTATGAGGAAGCTCATCACCTTGAAGAGCGACTCAATAATTTTTCACGACAAATTTCGGCTGATAACCAAGATTTGGTCGGTGATATTAAAGTAACCCTACCGCAATTATTGGGCGAAATTACTTTGATGCCGATTTTTGCTGCATTCAGTAAAATTCATCCTCAAATTGAGATAGAGTTATTGGCTTCATCTGAATTATATAATCTCAATAATCGTGAGGCAGATGTAGCCTTACGTATTTGTAAAGAACCACCAGATCATTTGATTGGTCGCAAATTAGCAAGTCTACATCGAGCTTGTTATGTGACGAAAAATTGGCAACATCATCTGAAAGACAATGAGTGGTTGGCAAAACAGAATTGGTTGGGTTGGACTGAGCGTATGCGAAGACCCATTGGTAAAATTGCCAGAGAATACCCAAGATTGAACTCTAAGCACAAAATGCTTGATGGTCACTTGCAAGTGAAAGCTTGTGAATTGGGGATGGGAGTTGCTATCCTTCCGTGTTTTGTAGGTGATTCTAACCCAAAATTAATTCGTATTCCGCCTTATACAACTGAAGCTAAATATGACTTGTGGTTGTTAATGCATCCTGATTTAAGAAAGCACACTAAAATCCAGCAATTCGTACGTTATTTAACTGAGCAAATAGGCCTATTAAACCCATTGTTTGAAGGGAAAAAGCCACAAGGTTCGGAATAGATGAGAATCAAATTAACAACCGTGATGTTGTTTGATTTTCTTATCTAGCTTTATGACTTTGATTGGTTCAGAAGTTTCGATCTCACTGAACGAACCACCAAAAAAGTCAGTGATCTTTTGCCGCAATGGCTTTTGTTCAATGGGGATGTTAATAAGATTAGGCTGTAAAACTTGTTGAGTCCATTGGTTAAGACCTCCCGATAAGACTTTCACATTGAAATAACCGCGAATCACTAACAGGTAATATAGTTGTGTGGCTTTGATTTCGTGTTCACTGTATAAAATAATGGTTTCATTAACTGCAACACCGCTTTGTAAAAACTCAGTTGCCGTAAAAGATTCTGCGGTTGGAATGTGGTAGGACGCTTCGCTACCTTGTAAATCAATCAGGTTGTAATGGTGTTGCTGTTTTATCAGATAATCGGCGAGTTCTAGGGCACTGATTTGATCCACAGGTGCTTGGATGATTTCATCAAATTCGTTGAAACTTAAATTCAAAGCGTGGCCCTTTGAAGTGGGTTTATCACCTAAAAAGAATGAGATTAAACCCAATGCCATGAGTATACCTACAAACCACCTGACGTTTGTATTCACAGTTTGGTGGTTGATTTTTCAAGTATATAAAAAATCAGCAAAGCAACTATGACCACTATTGCAGAAACAGTTCCATACTCAAACGACCACAGTTCATGTAATTTTTCTGAAGTTAACTGGCTGAGTTGGTAGATGCCCTTAACATGGTCATAGGCGAGCATAAATACCCATGTGCCCAGAAACAAAGCCACAAAACAGATCAGTGCGTCTATCTTTCCAGTGGCCATACCAACAATGGTGGTACCTGGACAGTATCCCGCCATGGCAAACCCAGTACCCAAAATCAAGCCACCAATTAACTGCGCGACCAGGTAGTTGTCAGGAAAAACAACCAAATCTAGATTCATCACACCAAAATAGGACAAATAGAATAAACCCAGCATGGCAGTAATGATGGCAGTAAACATAACTTTAAAAACCATGAAATCTTTCAATAAAAATTGACCTACCAATTTTTTTGCATGGCCCAGGCCACCGCGTTCTAGTACAAAACCAAAGGCAACACCTATCAACAATGCCCACCATAAGTTCATGGCATCTGATATGTACCCATAGGCATACAAAGGAAAGTTTATTGAGGTATTCATTGCCAATCCTTGCGAAAAAAAATGATGGTTAAATATGCGCCCACAAACAGGGCCAGCATAAATACCCAACTACCTACACTCAATAATGCGCCTCCGGTTAAAGCTTGGCCGCTGGTACAACCTCCTGCCAATCGTGCGCCGATACCCATCAATATCCCTCCAGATGCTGCTGATATCAATCGTTTACGATTGGTCATGTTAACACCTTTCATGATGCCT
>CALLLZ010000450.1 GCA_938008005.1 uncultured Marinicella sp.
ATCGATGTGTATTTCATGCGTTAAGGCTTTTTCAAGTGGGAAACCTGATAATAACATTTGCGTCATTTTGTACCATGTCTCATACATCTTTCTACCGGTAATACCTTTGACTGATAGGCCTTTGAATATGATGTTATCCCAGTTAATCTGAGTGCTGTCAGGTAACATGCCAAGTAGGGTGACTTTGCCGCCGTTGTACATGTTATCAAGCATGTCGTTAAAGGCGGCTGGGTTACCTGACATTTCCATGCCTAGGTCAAACCCAGTAATATTAATTTCTTGAATTACATCGCTGAGTTTTTCTTTGGTTACATTGACACATCGAGTGGCCCCCATTTTTTTGGCCAGTGATAAGCGGTAGTCATTAACATCTGTGATAACCACATTGCGAGCACCTACGTGTTTACATATACCTGTTGCGATGATACCAATTGGGCCAGCCCCAGTAATGAGTACATCTTCTCCGACCATGTCATATTCCAAAGCACAATGTGCAGCATTGCCAAAAGGGTCAAAGAAAGCCGCTAAATTAGATGGGATTTTATCAGACACAGGCCACAGATTCTGCGCAGGCATGCTTATGTATTCGGCGAAAGCGCCGTCGCGATTAACACCAATACCTTGGGTATTGGGACAAAGATGAGGTGTTCCTGCTCGACAATTACGGCATACACCGCATACGATATGACCTTCTGCGCTGACCCGCTGACCTATTTTGTACCCATTAACTTCACCACCTATATCAACAATTTCACCGACAAATTCATGTCCAATAATTAGTGGTGGTTTAATCGCTTTGGCTGACCATTCATCCCATTTGTATATATGTAAATCAGTACCACAAATTGCAGTTTTCTCTACCTTTATTAGGACATCATTGTGCCCCATTTTTGGCATTTTGACATCCTCCATCCAGATGCCTAGTTCAGGTTTAATCTTTACCAATGCTTTCATATAAAATTGTTTGGTGCCTAGAGTTGTTAATCAATTCTGTGGCAGTTAATTACAAGGAAGGGTATTATAAACGGTCTGTTGGGTCCGATGCGTAATTTGTAGGAAATTACGCATCGATAATTATTATTGTAGTTAGTTTTAAGATTCTCTTAAATCTTTGTGTAAGATTTTTCCTACATTGGATTTGGGAAGTTCGTCTCTAAATTCAACCAATTTAGGCACTTTATATCCCGTCAGGTTTATTTTGCAATGTGCAATAACATCAGCTTCGCTTAGCTTATCAGAGTTTTGTACTACAAAAAGCTTCACAATTTCACCTGATTTTTCGTCAGGTACACCAATAGCAGCACATTCTATAATTTCATCATTCAAGCAAGCTGCATCTTCAATTTCATTGGGAAATACATTAAAACCTGATACCAGAATCATGTTTTTCTTGCGGTCAACAATCTTAAAGTAACCCTTTTCATCCATGACCGCTACATCACCTGTTTTCAACCAACCATCAACAATAGTTTTAGCTGTTTCTTCAGGTCTTTTCAAATAGCCCAACATGACTTGAGGCCCTTTGATACATAACTCACCAGATTCACCTACGGGTAATGGATTGCCATCATCATCTTGTATTTGGCAATCAGTAGAAGGTATGGGTAAGCCTATTGTGCCATTGTAATCATCCATAGGAATGGGGTTCATACATGCTGCTGGTGACGTTTCGGTCAAGCCATAAGCTTCTGCCAATGTAACACCTGTAACTTCTTTCCAACGTGTGGCAGTACCTTTCTGTACGGCCATGCCACCACCCAAGGCAAATTTAAAAGATGAAAAGTCAAGATCTTCAAAACCAGGTGTGTTTAATAGGCCGTTGAATAAAGTATTAACCCCAGTTAGAACTGAAAAATTGTTTTGAGATAATTCTTTGACAAAACCAGGCATATCTCTTGGGTTGGTTATAAGAATGTTTTTTGCTCCGTACATACAAAATGTCAGGCAATTAGCTGTGAGTGCGAAAATATGATATAGAGGTAGGGCGGTGATTACTATCTCTTGGCCTTCAGTAATTTCACTGGCAATCCACAAATGAGTTTGGGTGACGTTTGAGACCATGTTTTGATTGGTTAGCATGGCGCCTTTGGAGACTCCCGTAGTACCACCTGTGTACTGAAGAAAAGCTATATCGCTTAACTTTCTAGTTACTGGCGTATGTGTCAGTGACTTTCCTGCTTTGAGGGTAGATTTAAATGAAACTGCTCCAGGTAAAGAGAATGGAGGAACCATTTTTTTTACCCGTTTAATCATGAAATCCATGATGGTGCCTTTAACGCCTCCAATCATTTCACCGATGGTGGCAGTGATCACTTGATCAACACCTGTTTCATTGATGACTTCAGCCAAAGTGCATGCGGTATTTTCAATGACTATAATGGCCTTAGCTTCTGCGTCGTTCAGCTGATGTTTTAATTCCCTTGGTGTGTACAATGGGTTGACATTGGTTACCACCATCCCAGCTCGTAATATGCCCATAACAGCTATTGGGTATTGCAATACGTTCGGCATCATAATAGCCACAGAGTCACCAGTTTTGTATTTAGATTGTAAATACGCAGCAAATTGTTGGCTGTAATCATCCAACTGTTGATAGGTAATTGTTTTACCAAAATTGGAGTAGGCTTGTTTGCTGTGGTGCTTTTTACAAGAATCAATCAGCATTTCAGCCACTGAATTATAAGGTAGTTCACCCACTTCAGCAGGCACGCCAGATTTATACTGTTTAAGCCAAGGTCTTTCGATTGTCATATCACCCCTAATTACGGTTGTTATTAAAACACAGGGATGGATCAACAGATATGTTCTGATGGTGTGCGATCTGAGTCCCCGCTGAAAAATAAAACATTTACACTATAAAACTTAAACTCCAAGTGTTAACAGTGCTTTGTTACCCTTTTTATAGTAAATCTTTTTGTATATTTTTTCTACCAATTTGATAGACTATCAATTCAATATAATTAGATGTACCTATGGAAACTGAACTTTTAGCCAACTCCTTACAACCTCATGCGTTGGGAGTGTTACTATTGACCTTATTGGCGTTGATTCTCTTCGCAAAAGATTCTATACCCTTACAAACCTCTAGTTTGTTTGTACTATGTGCATTGGTACTGGGGTTTCAAATTTTCCCCTACCAACAAAGTGATGGGACAGTGTTTCCGATCAAAACTTTCTTTTTAGGTTTTGGCAATGAAGCCTTAATTGCCGTCTGTGCTTTGATGGTGGCCGGACAGGCTTTAGTAAGAACAGGTGCCATGGAACCCATTGGTCGTTACTTAGCCAAGATTTGGAAAGTCAGCCCCTCATTGTCATTGCTTTTGACACTTGTTACCGGAGCAGTACTCAGTGCTTTTGTTAATAACACACCTATCGTAGTCTTGCTGTTACCTGTACTCATCAGCGTGTCTTTGCGGACAGGTCAGTCATCTTCTGGTACATTGTTACCAATGGGGTTGGCTACATTGCTTGGTGGTATGGCAACCACCATTGGTACTTCTACTAACCTACTGGTGGTTAAAGTAGCTGAAGATCTGGGTGTGCCAGAATTTGGTATGTTCGATTTTATTTTTCCTGTAGCTATAACAGCGGTGGTTGCTATATTGTATTTGTGGTTGATAGCTCCGATGATTTTACCGGATAGAACGCCTCCTTTGAAAGACACGTCTCCAAGGGTTTTTTCTGCTGAAATAAACATCAATGAGGGCGCGTTTGCAGATGGTAAAACTTTGATTGAGATACGAGATAAAGTAGATGGAAAAATTTCAATCCAACGCATTGTGAGAGGTGAGTCTTTATCGATTGCGACTTTACCAGATGTGGTGATTAAAGCAGGTGATAGGTTGGTGGTTTCTGATACTGCAGATAATCTGCGGGAATATGAAATTGAATTGGGTGGTTCTTTGTTTACAGGCGAACATCAAGTGGATGAATCTCACCCTTTGTCTGCAGGTGACCAGTCTATTGCTGAGCTTGTCATTACATCTGGTTCTTTATTGGATCGGGTGAGGGTTGGTGACTCTAGATTGACCAGTAAATATGGTTTGACCCTTTTGGCAGTTCATTCGCAAGGTAAAGAAACTGCAGCCACAGCTAAAGGCATGGATGATTTGATTTTTCGTCCAGGTGATGTATTGTTAGTACAAGGTACACATGAAGCAATTACGGAAGTGAAACGAGCGGGTTCGTTATTGGTTTTAGATGGTGGAGAAGAATTGCCACATACCAAGAAAGCACCTCTGGCTTTAGCTATTATGGCGGGTATTGTTGGTATGGCTGCATTTGATGTTTTGCCCATTTCTATCAGTGCTTTGGTGGGGTGCTTCGTGTTAATTGCAACTGGTTGTTTACGGTGGCGTGATGCCACTCACGCTTTGAGTGCCCAAGTGATATTTATTATTGTAACTTCATTGGCTTTGGGTGCTGCTTTGATGGCCACAGGTGGTGCAGATTATTTAGCCAATTTATTCGTGGCAAGTACAGATGGTTTTGCACCAGGTGTGGTTTTGGGTATTCTGATGTTTTCGATGGCTATCATGACCAATGTCATTTCTAATAATGCTGCAGCTGTTATTGGCACACCCATTTCCGTGAGTATTGCTCAAAGCCTTGGTATGCCTGTTGAGCCTTTTGTATTGGCTGTATTATTTGGTGCTAATTTAAGTTATGCAACACCAATGGCTTATCAAACAAATTTGTTGGTAATGAACGCTGGTGGTTATAAATTCATAGATTTTGTGAAAGTTGGTGTGCCTTTAACATTCATAGTATGGGCAATGTTAACAGGAATGCTGACATGGATATACCAGTTATACTAATATGGTAGGGATGTTTACATGGCTTGAGACGAATGGAATCAAACGAGAGTTACTGAGGACTTGAAGAGATCTTGTGGTCGAAAATAATAGATAGGAAAGAGTGGGGATTTATGGGTGAGCAAAATATTTCAAGAGGTGGTGATAACGAAGCTAAAAGGCTATTTACGCGGGCAGTTTTGAATGATTTGAAAGCCCTTGAGTTGATGATTGAAAAAGGCTTAATTGAAACAGGTGCACGAAGGATAGGAGCTGAACAGGAAATGTTCCTTACCGACCATGATTACAGTCCAAACTTAACAGCCTTAGATATTTTGGGTGACATCACTGATCAACGGTTCACCAATGAAATAGCATTGTTTAATATTGAAGCCAATTTAACACCAAGGCGTTTTCAAGGAAAATGTTTGAGCGCGATGGAAGAAGAAATTAAAGAAGTGATTTCTATTGCAAAACGACATGCTGGAAACCATGACTCAAAAATTATATTGGCCGGTATATTACCTACTTTACGCCAAATGGATTTAACCATGGATAGCATCACGCCAGTTGATCGGTATTATGAGTTGAATGATCGATTGAGAGAAATCAGGGGCTCTGATTTTCGCATGGATATCCGTGGCGTTGATGAACTGTCTGTCACTCACGATAATTTTTTGTTAGAAGCGATGAACACCAGTTTCCAAGTTCACTTCCAAGTCAGCGGCAATGAATTTGTTGAAATGTACAACTTATCTCAAGCCGTTACCGGACCATTGATGGCTGTTGCAGTTAATTCAGGTTTGATTTATCACAATCGTTTGTGGCATGAATCTCGAATTGCGGTTTTTCAAAATTCGATTGATACGCGTTCAACAGTTCATCAAAAACGGGGTACCCAACCCAGGGTGCACTTTGGCAATGAATGGATAGAAAGCATAGTAGATGTGTTTCGTGATGATATTTCAAGATTTTCGGTGGTGTTGACTTCAGATTATGAAGAAGACCCAGTAGCCATGGTGAATGCTGGTGAAATGCCTAAGCTAAAAGCTCTGATGCTGCACAATGGTACGGTTTATCGGTGGAATCGTCCATGTTATGGTGTTAAAGATAATATTCCTCATTTGCGCATAGAAAATAGAGTTTTGCCATCAGGGCCATCTGTTATTGATGAGGTAGCAAATTCAGCATTCTACTTTGGTTTAATGTCTGGAATGAGCCATAAAATCGATGATATATCTAAAGTTTTGCGTTTTTCTCATGCTCGTAATAATTTTTTACAGGCTTGCCGCACTGGGTTGGAATGTCATTTTACTTGGACAGATGGCGAAAGTATTTCTGCCACGCGTTTGATTAAAGATGAATTATTGCCAATTGCTGAAAACGGTTTAAAAACAGCTGGTTTAGATAAGGATGACATAGAGCGTTATTTGACCGCTATAGAGAAACGTGTTGATAATAAGCAAACGGGTGCAAAATGGGCGATAAAATCTATAACAGAAATGGATAAAGATCTTCATCCTGATGAGAAAGTTCGCGCGGTGGTGGCTGCAATGCACGAGCAACAGGCGGTTGACTCACCGATTCATGATTGGCCATTAGCCCAGTCTGGAAAGCACACAGATTGGCGTGCTGGTTTTGTACTGGTGGGGCAATTCATGACCACTAAGTTACTCACTGTTCGTCCTGACGACTCAATGGATTTAGCAGCCAGTATTATGGACTGGAAAAGAGTCAGACATGTTCCGGTTGAAAGCGATGAAGGAGGGTTGGTTGGTTTGGTTTCTCATCGCTCCATATTGAAAAAGATTGTAGACGGGGATGATCATAAAGGTACAGCTATCAGCGAAATTATGAATGAAAATCCTATTTTTGCCGACCCGAAAACCACCACAATTGAAGCCATTCAAATCATGCGAGATAAACGGATAAGTTGTTTGCCAGTGGTTGAAAATGGTAAATTAGCTGGCGTTATTACAGAATATGATCTCATTAAGATTGCCAGCCATGTGTTGGAAGCTGATCTAAAGGCTTACAAGAAAAAACTCAAAGAGGATACTTAAGGAAGCTCTGATAAATACAAGATGTCTCTGGCTTTCAGTGATTCCCAATCTCTGCGTTTAATGATTTTAAGATGGTTACTCTATCTCAAAATCATCCAACGATGAGATTGAAAGCTTATCAAATCCCCTCAGGGCTCGACTTTAAGCACCCATTTGCGTCGTTATGCTTTTAATAAATATGAATAACTATTCGATTAAAACCAAGCCTAGCAACTGAGCACTTAAAGCTCAAGCAGAGAAATATGAATAAATCAGGACTTCCTTAAGCGGGTAATCAAATTTTTTATTTCAACGGAGTGTCATACCCAATCTGTAAGGCCTTCACGCTGATTGACAATTTTAAACGAATTCAGCTGTTTCATTTTTAAAGCAAAGCGCTTCAAAAAAGGCCATTGATCTGCTGGCTTTGGCATGTTTCTTGACCACCGCATCATGGTAGTTAATAGAAAGTCAACAGTGGTTCTTTGGTCACCCAAAAAATAACCTCTCCCATCTGCCAGTTGTTGGTTACAACGTGAAAATATATATTCAAGTTTCTTTTGGGTGATTGCTTTGGTTTTTTCAGGTGTTCCAAATTCTTCTGAATAAAACCAGTTCCTGAATGCGGGTTGTATGGTATTAGAAATGTAAAACATCCATTGATTGTATTTTGTTCTATCAATGTGGTCAGCTGCTGGCGCCAAGTCATTAGCTGCATGTTTATCCACTAGGTACATACATATGCCAGCAAATTCACTGATGTATTTATCATTGATTTGTAAAGTAGGTACTACACCATTTGGATTGATTTTTAAGTATTCAGGTGATTTTTGTTGATTGTTTGCAAAGTCGATTAATACCAGTTCATGGGGTAAGTCCAATTCAATCAGTAACCAGTGAACTGCAAATGAAGCTGTGCCTGGTTGGTAGTAAAGTTTGTACATATGTTTTATTCCTGTAACATTGTTGAGTGAGGCAAGTATTCCATATAGAAGTCACTGCGTTGATATTCTGAAGTAAAAGGGTGTGGTAGGGCCACAAAGCCCCAACGTTGATAGAGTTTAATGGCTGGTTTTAATGAAGAATGGCTTTCTAGATACAATTTATTACCGTTTAATTGTTTAAATTTTTTAATGCATTTGTCTATCAATATAGCCCCAATTCCCTGTGCTTGATAATCGGCGGTTACTGCCATTTTTGTTAATTCGAACACAGTTTGTCCATGATGTTTCAAAGCCACACAACCAACTACTTGCTTATCGACAAGTGCGTAAATAATTTCACCACCAGAATTAATTATTTCTTGTGGGTTGGATAACACTTGCTCATCAATAGGCTCAACCACAAATAACTGTTCTAGCCATTCAATATTGAGGGATTTGAAATATGGACTAAATTCTGGTTTATGTTTTTTTGTGGTGACTTTTTTCACAAAGATTTTGATAATAAATACGGTATAATAATTGTTTTTTGAGTTCAGGACAAAGTATATGAGTATTTGGGATAAATTATTTGGTGAATTGGTTGATGTAATTGAATGGACTGATGACACTCGTCACACCTTGGTTTATCGATTTCCTCGTTATGGAAATGAAATTAAAAATGGAGCAATGCTAACTGTCAGAGAAGGTCAGTTGGCTGTATTAGTCAATGAGGGAGAAGTGGCAGATGTATTTGAACCTGGTTTGTATGAGTTAAATACTGCCAATGTGCCCATACTTTCTTCATTACAAGGCTGGAAGCATGGGTTTGAAAGCCCATATAAAGCAGAAGTTTACTTTTTTAATACCAAGGTGTTTACGGATATGAAATGGGGGTTGCGCAACCCATTGATTTTAAGGGATAGAGAGTTTGGTGTGATTAGGGTAAGGGCTTTTGGCAGTTATGCTTTTCGGATTACGGACCCGCATAAAATGATGAGTGAAATAGTCGGTACAGATGGTCATTTTGTTTTAGAAGAAATAAATGGACAACTCAAAAATTTAGTGGTTTCTGGGTTTGCTAAAGTGATCAGTGAATCAGGTATTCCAGTGTTAGACTTGGCGGCCAGTTATGATGATTTAGGTCAATTCTTAACTGAGCAAATTCAACCTTTATTTACCTCATATGGTTTAAAACTAGAGACGATGTTGGTTGAAAATATTTCGGTGCCTGATTCAGTTGAGAAAGCTCTTGATGAACGAGCCAGTTCAATTGCTGTGGGTGATTTAAATCGATTTAGTCGTTACCAACAAGCTCAATCTATGCGTGATGCAGCCAACAATGAGACCGGAGCAGCCGGTGGTGGCATGGCAATGGGTATGGGGTTTGGGATGGCACAATCATTCGGTCAAGCTTTAGGTAAAGGTGATGCAACAGACCCATTGGTACCACCGCCGGTGCCTGAAAAAGTAAAAGAGATTAAGCATTATTTTGTTGTCATTGATGGAGAACGAGTTGGGCCTCTTAATTTATCAGCAGTGGCTCAAATGATTGCTAAAAATCAATTGAATGCAAATACTTTGATGTGGACTGCAGGTTTGGATGACTGGGTGGCTGCTGATGGGTTATCAGAGGTTCAGTTGCACTTGAGCAATCAACCACCGGCAGTACCAGAATAAAGTTTTTTTATTTTAATTGATGATTACTTATACGCACTTTAAGTGCAATCAATGTGGTTCGGATTTAGATTATGCCATTGGCATGCATTCGCTTAAGTGTGTCAGTTGTGGGGCAGTAGATCCCATCGAAGCTTCGCCTTTGGACATGTATTTAGCCCATGATTATAAAGCTGCTATATCGGATGTAGATTATTTTGACCCGAAAACTGTCAGTCATGAGTTGAGTTGTGAGAATTGTGGTGCCAATTTCATGTTACCGGTCAATGTACATGCTGAAGAATGCCCATACTGTGATTCAAATGTGGTTGTTCCAGTTGAGTTATCTAGGAAGCTAAGGCCTGATGGTGTCATCCCGTTTGAAATTCACCAGCACCAAGCAGAGACGGCTTTTAAGGCTTGGATTGGCGGCCTGTGGTTTGCACCTACTGCTCTTAAAAGTAAAGCCATACAAGCACAATCTATTTTGGGCTCGTATATGCCGATGTGGGCATTTGATGCCCAAGTCGATAGCAGCTATTCAGGACAACGTGGTGATAATTACACCACCACAGTGCGAGTGCCGACTAAAGTTAATGGTCGGACAGTGATGAAGAATCAGACTGTAGTTAAAATCAAGTGGCGCAGTAAATCAGGCCATGTACACAACAGTTTTGATGATGTGATGACTATGGGTACTGAAACCTTACCTGTGAAGTTTCAGAATTTTTTGTCAGATTGGGATTTGTTTAAAACTCAAAATTATAATGAAAAATACCTCAGTGGTTTTCGGTCTGAGTTGTACCAAATTGGTTTGCCAGAAGCGTTTAATTTAGCCAAAGATGTTATGCAGCGAACTATTCGTTCAACCGTACGGCGAGACATTGGTGGTGATCACCAACGAATTGACCATATTAATTCGGATTACCAACAAGTGGGTTTTAAATTGTTATTGACTCCAATGTGGATATCAGCTTTTAATTACAAAAAGAAAACTTATCGGTATGTTATCAACGGGCAAAACGGTAAAGCCCATGGCGAACGTCCATGGAGTGTTTATAAAATTATTGGTACGGTTTTGATTGTGGCGGCAGTTGTCGGTTTGGTTTTTATGTTTGCTAATCAGTAAGACGGATCAAAACAGTTGCAAATCATTGGTTTTACAATAGACAAGGGCTAGAACAAGCTTTAAACTAAACACTTCTTAAATAACTTGAAGGTGTATTAAAAAACCTGAATGACAGAAGACCAGAGTAGGAAAGATTCTGATACGGATAATCAGAAGTCGTGGCTCAGCAAATTAGCCAACTTATTTACGGATGAACCGCAAAATCGCGAAGACCTGATTAAAATTCTCCAAGAAGCTCATAATAATGGTTTCGTGGATGTTGATGCCTTGAATATGATGAAAGGTGCTTTGAAAGTTTCAGAGTTACAAGTTCGTCAAGTGATGGTACCACGAGCTCAAATGGTGGTCATTCCTCAAACTTCAAGCATAGAGGATATTTTGCCGATCATTGTTGAATCAGGTCACTCTAGGTTTCCTGTGGTGGGCGAAGACAAAGATGAGCTAGAGGGTATTTTATTGGCAAAAGATGTGTTGAAATCCTTCGTTAAAAAGGAAGTTGATTTTAATTTAAAAGATATCATCAGACCGGCGGTTGTTATCCCAGAATCCAAGCAAGTGAATATACTACTCAATGAGTTCAGAACTACACGAAATCACATGGCCATTATTATTGATGAATATGGAGGTGTTGCTGGTTTGGTTACTATTGAGGATATTCTTGAGGAAATTGTTGGTGATATAGATGATGAATATGATAATCACGAAGATCCATATGTAATGAAAGTCACTGATGAAGTCTACCGGATCAATGCACTAACTACAATCACAGAATTTAATGAACAGTTTAAAACTGACTTTGATGACAGTGAATTTGACACCATAGGTGGTTTGGTTGCCAGTGAAGCAGGGCGTTTGCCCGAAACTGGTGAGTTGATTGAAGTGGCAGGTTTAAGCTTTAAGGTCATTAAAGCTGATAAACGACGGGTTGAGTTTGTTGAAGTTGACCTGGGTTAAATTTCAGTGATATTAAGTTTAAGCGGAATTAAACTTAAACTTCTGGGCAGTGTTTTTTTTATGCTTATGTGTTGCCATGCCAGTTGGGCAACAACCGTAAGGCTAATTACAATAGGCCCTGGTGATGCTTTTTGGTCAGCGTTTGGTCATACAGGCATTGCAGTTGATGATGATGTGTATGGTTTCGGTTACTTCAGTTTTGATGACGATATTGTGTTGTCATTTATTGAAAATCGAATGCAATATGATTTAGGTGTAAGTGATTTGAGTCGAGAAGTTATGCTGGCCAAGCAACAAAATAGAGACTTCAGTATTGTTGAGTTGCAGTTATCAGCACATGAAACCACACAAATTATTGACTATTTGCATTGGCATAATTTGCCAGATAATCAATCTTATGGCTATGATTACTTTCTGAGTAATTGTTCAACAAAAGTGCGTGATTTACTGGACAGGGCATGGAATGAAAATTTAAACCGCAAATCCACACAAATTTCAGAAGGAAAACAAAACAGTTATTTTAAACAAACTTTTCCTGCCAAACACCAAGGCTTAATGAATTTTGGTTTGGCTTTGGGCTATGGCTGGGGTGCCTACACAGCACGAAGTTCTTGGGAGTTGATGGCTTTTCCTGGCTATTTTGAGCAATATTTAGTTGAAAGCTTTAATGAAGAGGTGCTACCAAGACAGGTGGTCTTCAAGGCTGATGCTGGTAATAAGGTGTTGAGTTTTTTATTAACTCATTGGGTGTTGATTGTATATCTAACTTTATGGAGCATATTGCTGCTATTTAAAACGACTCGGCAATTTACAGCAAAACTATGGTTTGTATGGCATGGTTTTATAGGTTTATTCTTATTGGCCTTATGGTTAATGACACCACATACAGTGGCTGATTGGAATTTTAATGTATTGTTGTTGATGCCTTTGGGGGTGTTTATAGCCAAATTCAGGATAATTGTGACTGTGATGGTTTTAAGTTGGTTTTGTTGGTTTGTTTTAGCTATTTATCTTAAGGCTTGGTATTTAATACCGTTATTGATGCCAGCCTTGGTGGCATTGAAAACGGTACGCAAAACACATTTAAGGATGAATAAATCTGGCTTGACCTTTGGTAATATTGTTCAATGATTCTTTGAATTTTGTGATTTTTGATGCTGGGATTGACATGACGCAGTGCATGCCATTTACATTGAAATCTTGTTGAGTAATTTTACCCTTATACTCTGAGGTTAACTTAAACAAGTGTTGGCTAAATTCAAACGGCAATTGAATATGCAATTCTTGCATTAAAATATGGTGCTCATAGTTGGCCAGTTGTAAATTTTTTGCAATGGTTCCTCCATAAGCTCTAGCCAGTCCTCCAGTCCCTAATTTAATGCCTCCATAATGCCTGATAACCAAGGCGCCTAAGTAATTGAAATTCGCTCCTTCAATAGCAGCTAGTATGGGTTTGCCTGCAGTACCTGATGGCTCGCCATCATCGTTAAAGCGGTATTCACTACCAATGCGATAAGCCCAGCAATTGTGTGTTGCATTAAGGTCTTGATGTTGTTCTAAAAAACAGAAGAATTCGTCGGTAGAATTAACTTTTCCACAAACACCTATAAATAAACTTTTTTTTATCAGTCCTTCATAGGTGTTTGTAGTTGTTATGATTTTATCAGTCAAGTAAATCGGAAGGAATCATGTCGTTAGGGTAAGTGGTTTCAATGAACCTGATTAGACTTGCAGCAGTTGCATCGTTGCCGTTATCTCTATAATTCTTTAATGCTTCCATGGCTTTTTGTGCGGTAGGATAGCGCATGGCAAATTTCATGTTACTTTGGGCCTGTTTTCTGACGGCCTCTTTGTCTTCTTCAGTTGGCTCAAGATAAGGTTTGGGTTCAACATATTGAACAGTTTTAGGAGCAGTTTGGTAAGGTTTTGTAGATGTTGCGGTTTGTTTTTTCTTAACAGAGGTTGGTTGTTTAATTTCTGTTATGTTATCAGTGTCTTCTGCATCATGATCACCTAAAAATTTCCATGCCAATGCGACTGCAAACACGATACCAGCAATGATTAAAAAAGGTATCAATACTGATTTTGATTGGGTTGCCATAAGTTTATTCCTCGTTATTCAAAGTATTTAGCTGCGATTAGATTGCTTAATCATCGAAACGTTCAAAAATTTTGGCGTGTATTCTACCAGATTTCAATTGAGTTGCTACTGCATCTCCAGATTTAACTTGTGATATATCATTGATTACGCTGCCATCATCTAACTTTGTTGTTAGACTGAATCCACGTGATATGACATCCAGGGGATTCTGGTGATTTAAGTCGTTGACTGCTAGGTTGAGTTTTTGTTTTGCATTCTCTGCGGATTGTTGCACTTGCCAATTAATTCGTTGTGTAGATTCTTTGAGCAATTGTTTTTGGCTATGGGTATTAGGTAGTAAATTATTCAATGATTGTTCTAATCTTTGATAATCAGTTGTTATATGATGCCAGTTGTTTTTGAATGATTGATGCAGGTTTTTAATTTGACTCTTGAGGGTTTGTTCTTGTTGGTTTAATTTGTTGGCGGGGTGTTTGAGTTCTAATTGATGATTTTGACTATCGATATTTTGTTGAAATATGCGAAATTTATCTTGTACCATGAGGGTAATCAATCGGGTGTTATGGTCAAGATTTAGTTTCAGTTGTTTGAAGTCGCCACTGATATACTGAGCCGCAGCAGAAGGGGTTATACAGCTCATGTCCGCAACTAAGTCGCTGATAGATTCATCTGTCTCATGCCCCACTGCGCTGATAACAGGTGTGTTTAATTGAGCCAGTTGGTGTGCTAAAAATTCATCATTGAAAGCCCATAGATCCTCTTTTGAACCGCCTCCACGGGTTAATAGCAATACATCATGCTGAGCTTCATCTGCTGTTCTTAAGGCGTGGTTAATCTGTGGTGCTGCG
>CALLLZ010000451.1 GCA_938008005.1 uncultured Marinicella sp.
TCAACTCAATTATGAAAAGGCTCAAGTGGCTCAAAAAGTGGCTCAACTCAAAGCCGATGTTCCCGTTAATTTTATAGGTGAACTTGAGTTCAAAGAAAGACAGCTGACACTAAAAAAATCTGCGAAAACCTTGGATGAATCAAGAAATGAGCTGCTGGCAACCCAAAAGAAGCAAGATGAAAAAAAAGTTGAGATTAATTTAGGCAAGGAGCAGAAAGAAAAAGACCTGGCCCACTGGAAAAACCAATTAGAATCCATGAACATCAAAGCCACTCAAACTGGTTATGTGATTTATGCTTCGCACCCATGGACTGGCAGCAAATATCAAACAGGTGATCAAGCAAATAGCGGTATGGAGATTCTCAAGGTCTCGAAAATAAAGAGTATGAAAGTCAAAGCGTGGGTTAATGCCATTGATATTCCCAAAATTGAATTGGGTTCTGGTGTCAACATCACTTTTGATGCTTTACCTAACGCTCAAGTACAAGGTCAAATCACTGAAATTTCATCAGGTGGGCGTGACAAAAAAGACTGGGGTGATGGTTTATATTATGAGGTTGATATCAGTTTGAATAACGCCGACAACATTCCTTTATTACCTGGCATGAGTGCCTTAATTACGCTGAAAGAGGTTTGATTCATCAAGATGAAATTTTCAAATAAAATTATTTTATTAACACTTTTATACAGTTTTCAACCAGCTATCCACGCTGCTGACTTCTCTGCCAATGGAGAACTGAAAGCTGTTGAAACGGATAGTTACTCTCCTCCAAAAGTCAGGCGCATCTGGCAATACACCATTGCTTTCATGGCACCGGATGGCAGCCAAGTTAATCCTGGAGAACCCGTTCTGATATTTAAAACCGATCAACTCAGAGAACGTTTAATGGACAAACAAGGTGAGTTGAATATTAAAAAATCAGAGTTAAAAAATACCCAAGTCGGTAAAGTTGAAACATTACAAAACAAAGACCTTGCCATAGAAGAAAAAAAGATGCTGTTAGATAAAGCCCAGCGCAAAGCAGAACTGCCCAAAAGTGTCATTGCACAAAACGAATACCAAGAAAATCAATTGAACTATGATCTGGCTAAATTAGAATACCAACATGCCATTGATGACAGGCTTCTAAATGAAGAAAAGTTGAAAACAGAAATTCAAATTTTAAATACCAATATTGCCAAATTGAACGCCGAAGTTGAACAATTGCATAAATCAATCAAAAGTATGCGTATCATGTCGAAACGCAAAGGGATCGTTATGCACCAAGTCGGTAATGATAACAATAAGTTTGCTGTTGGTGATTCTGTTTGGGGTGGTGCCAGAGTGGTAGAAGTGGCGGATCTGGACCAGATCATTGCCCAACTTGAAATCAAAGAAAATGACATGTCACGTATTGCTGTAGGGCAACAAGTTAAATTCATCTTAGATGCATACCCTGACTTAGAGTTTACTGGTATCATTGAGTCTTTATCAAAAGTGGTGCGCACCAAGTCTAAAAACCAACCTTCAAGAATCTTGGATGCAGAAGTTACCATCAATGATTTAAATCTTAACATCATGCGCCCAGGTATGAGCATCAAAGCCACCATTTTGACGGAGACGTCATGAAAAAAATCTACTTGCTTATTTTGGTAAGCTCGATCTTAACTGCCTGTGGGAAAGAACAAAAACTCAGCACCCCTGTCATCCAAGTCAATTCGGATAAAGTACTTTTCGAAATCTATGCAGGTGGTGAGTTAGAAGCCGTCAAATCAACGCCCATTACCGCGCCAACAGTTTCCAGGCGACCTCAAACTTTGGCTTGGATCATGCCGCAGTTCACAACAGTTAAAGCCGGTGATGTGGTTGCGAGGTTTGATGGAAGTAATTTTCAAATTGAAGTCGATGAAACCAGCTTTGAAATTCAGAAACTGATGTATTCTATGATGGCCAAAGATCGTGAAATTAACAACAGTAAATTCAGTTTCGGCGCAGAAGCTCAGGTGATTGACTATGAATATGAACTTGCCAAGCAATTCAACATTGATGACCCGCTTTTATATACTAAAATTGAAATGATTGAAGCCGGCGACAACGAAGAATTTTTAAAAGCCAAAGCCGATCATATTGATCAAGTAGAAAACAATTTTGAAGAAAAGTCGCAAACAGAAAAAGCAGTATTAGAAAGTTCCAAACAGGTTCAAGTGGCTAAACTTGAATTGAATAATACAAGTTTAAGTGCATTAGAGATGACTGCACCTCATGACGGTTTGTTCGTTTTAGAACCCAGCTGGGATGGCTCGCTGCCAGAACCAGGCAAATCAGTTTTTCCCGGAGCCAAGTTAGCGTCTTTACCCGATTTAAGTCAAATGCAGGCCAAAGTGTACGTACCTGAGGTAGAAGCCATCGGTATCAAAGAAGGTGTGACCGTCGTAGTCAATTTACATGCTTATCCTGATACGTCATTTACTGGAACTGTCAGTTCAATCAGCCAAACAGCACAGCCCAAAGAACGCGACAACCCCGTAAAATACTTCACTGTATTGGTGGCATTAGAAGCCAGCGGCAGTGAAATCCTCAGACCTGGACAAAGGTTAAATGCCAACATTCATGTGGTGGATCAAGATCAAGGTTTGGTGGTACCCATCCAGACTGTATTTCGAGAACAAGAAAACACATGGGTATATGTTCAAAATGGTCATGATTTTACTCAACAGCCCATCACCACTGGATTTTGTAGTTCCAGTTTATGCACAATTAAAACTGGCCTTAAAGATGGCGATGTCATTGCGCTCAGTCAACCACCCAAAGAAAATACAGAGGGCACTTTATGAATGCTTTGACCATCAACTTACGTCACGCCATTTCGGAAATGCTACATCACAAATTACGAACCCTATTAACTTTATTGGGTATGGTGTTCGGTGTGGGTGCAGTGATTGCTATGCTCAGTATAGGCGAAGGCGCTCAAGCTGAAGCCACTCGTTTAATAGAAAAAATGGGCTTACGTAATCTGCTCATAGAAGAAAAAGTCTTTGATCAAGAGACCCTCAGAGAAATCCGCCAAGACTCTTTGGGTTTAACAGTCAATGATGTCAGAGCTTTACAAGACAGCTTACCATTTGTTGAAAAAACCTGTGGCGAGAAAACGTTAAAAACCTGGAGTTTGTTCTCTAGCAATGCCAATTCAGACGGCGCTGTTAAAGCCATATCTCCCAATTGTTTTCAAATGTCTAACTTAGAAGTATCCAGTGGTAGACTTTTTAACGACACTGATAACAAAGGGTTCGCTCAAGTTGCGGTTATGGGTTCAGAAGCGGCTGACCAACTGTTCCCCAATAGCAACGCCTTGGGCCAACGCATCAAAATAAATCATCTGTGGCTCGAAGTAGTCGGTGTTTTACGTAAAGATGACCTCTCCAAAGATGAGATTCAAGGTATTAAACTAGGTGCTGAACACAACCAAATTTTTATTCCTGTTGAAACTGCATTCAAGCGTTTAAAATCAGAAACACTGGAAAGTCAATTAGACACCATCCGAGTTGGCCTCGATGAATCTATTAAGCCCCAAGTGGCTTCTGTGGCTATTGATCGTCTGCTAAAACGACGTCATGGCAACATCGATGATTACCAAATAGTGGTACCTGCATCCTTACTCAATCAACAAAACCAAACACAACAAATCTTCACCATTGTGATGTCTAGCATTGCTGGCATCTCTTTGTTAGTTGGCGGTATTGGTATCATGAACATCATGTTGGCAACCGTCCTTGAACGCACCAAAGAAATTGGGCTGTTACGCGCTTTAGGTGCTCGTAAAGTTGATATTAAAAATCAATTCCTGATTGAAAGTGCAACCATTGCAGCAGTCGGTGCTGTGCTGGGAATCATTATGGGAATTGTCTTGTCATTTTTAATTCAATCACTGGCCAATTGGCCAGTGGCTTGGAGCTTCTTTTCCATCATTCTGGCAGTGGGTGTTTGTCTGATAACCGGTGTGGCTTTCGGTTACTACCCTGCCAAACAAGCCGCAGAATTAGACCCAATTCAAGCTTTACAGAAAAATTAGCCATTGAAATACCAAGACAGTAACAGCTCAATTGATACAGCAAAAAAAATATTAAAAGTTAACCACGCAGGTGAGTTTGGTGCCATTAATATTTATAAGGCTCAATTACTAATTGCAAAGTTATTCATGCGAGATATGAAGCCTTTATTATATGACTTCATGGCAGATGAACAACGGCACTTGGATATATTCTGGCAAGAAATACAAAATCGTAATGGCATTAAATGCAAAAGCTATTGGCTGTGTGGAATAGGTGGTTTTTTCATGGGCCTTTTTTCTGCTTGCTTTGGAAGAAAAGGCATAATGGCTTGTACCTGGGCTGTTGAATCTGTAGTTGTTAACCACCTAAAAGAGCAACTTGTATATCTAAAAAACAGCAAAGATATAGCTGCATATAAAGCTGTAAATTCTATCTTAGAAGATGAGGAAAATCATCGTGATATTGGGTCAGCCCAAGGTGGCAAAAACATGTTATTTAAGCCCTTAAGATTTGTAATAAGTTCATTCACTGAACTTATTATTCGATTTGGTATGCGTTGAACCGATAAACACCACCCTAAAAAAATTTTAGGGTGGTTTGATACTTTTATACTACTCAAAAGAGCTTTTAAAAACCACATCAATCAAACGAAATACTCCGATGGTTCCTGTGTCCTCATAACTGACCAATAGTAAATCATGTCCAGTGGCATTATCTGCTGCAGCAATGAATAACAAACCTTCTGGCGCAACATCTCCATCCGTTGCTGGTTGGTAGCTTTCAAAAGTCGATAGAGCAGGTTCGCTTATGTCATAAAGCATGATACCACCGACTCTTTCTAAACCAACAAAGGCGTATGATTTGCCATTGATTGTGGCTGTAGTCACACCTTCTGGTTCCGCCCCTTTGTTATCACTTCGCTCATCAAAATCACCTGCTGATGCATTATTCGCATTAAATAACTCTGGGGTTAGTTCTGCAATTTTCATGGCTATCTCGCTGCCAGAATCGAACACTTGGGATCCAGTAGTGGCATCCCAAATCGAGAATGAACGTGCACCATAAACGAATAGTTCTTGATGACCGTTCATGCCTTGACCTAAATTGGTTTGGGCATCTAGGCGACCTAATTGAGCATCAGTTTGTAAGTCAACTGCATCTGGAAAAGCCATTGGATCAAGCACCAAATCTTTGATGCGCTCATCTGCATCTCGAGCATCTCCTTCATTGGCTGTTAAGTAATATTGGGTGGCATTGATGTTTGCAGCTGCAATTGCATCTGGCATATATATTCCTTTAACCGGCCAATTATTGATATTGATCGCTCCTTCACCACTTGGACCGTCTCGATCACTGGGATCTAACTCATTACCAGGCACGCTATGATCTTTAAAACCAAGTGCTTGTATAGAATCAATACCTGGGGTGGTTAGATTAACCACAGCTACAGCATTGTTCTCTTGCAGGGTAACAAATGCTTGGCTGTTGTCATCACTGATGGCAATGTATTCTGGTTCTAAGTCATCTGCCACTTCTGAACCTGGAGAAATAATTAGATCGACAGATAACTCAGCATTTCTTGGTTGACCCACATTAAATGCGGTGAAATCCAAAGTGTTTGCTGTTGCATTATTAACACCACTTGTTAAATCAATGATACTGACCGAACCTAAAGGATTTACCCCGTCATCAGGTTCACCTTCATTGGCCACAATCAATTGTGTACCATCTTGATTGAATGTCAACATATCAGGTAAAGCACCTACTTCAACAGTTTTCAAGTGCATACCATTGACATCAAAAAACTCAACCGTCCCATTATCGGTAGATGTCTCAGCCTCAATCGCCACTGCAACAACTGAGTTAAAACTGGCAATACTGTTGGGTCCTGCACCGAAAGTACTCAGGTCTATTACCGTGCTGGCGCTGGCTGTTGCAGGATCAGAAAAATCAAAAATACTGAATGATGCGAAACCAGAATTGATCACAAATAACTTTTGACTGTTTTTGTCGTAGCTGGTGATTTCTGCAGACCCTTCACCTAAACCGGTGGAAAGACTGTTAATTTTATCTAATGAAATGGTTGCGCTTACTTGTGGGGTCATCGCCACCAAAGCACAAACTTTGATAATTTGTTTTATTTTTGTTCGCATAAATACCTCTTGAAGTGAGTGTTAAGCTAACTAACACATGGTTAAACAAGCGGAAAATTTTAAAATGCTTACATTTGATTTAGATTTCAATCGTGTGATGATTTGGTGACACTTAACGTGTCATTAAGATCGATCAAGAATGGCTTTGATGTTGGCTTGTGCATCGGCATAATCTGGATCTATAAGATTCGCAATCCAGCCGTGATAGTGTTTAGAGTCTGCCTTAATTTGTTGGATGGTTAATAAACTGTGATTGATGCAACCCAGCCCTATTCTGCTGACCATCACCACAGGTAAATTAATTGCGTTAACTAAATCTTTAAGCATCAACTCAGCATTCAAAGGTACACACCAACCGCCAACGCCCTCGACCAAAACCCTGTCGTACTTAACCAATAGTTGTTTAAATTGTTCAATACAAACCGCTAAATCAAATTCACCTGTTTGATCGGCAATATGAGGCGATGCGGGCTTTTCAAAAGTAAAAGGATTGATTTCACTCAACGGTTGTCCTGTCACTTCAGCCAAAGACATGGCATCCTCGCTAACCAATACACCTTCTTGCCAAACCGCACCAGATGCAATCGGTTTGTATGCCCCAACAGTCAAACCTTGTTGCTGCCAAGTTTGAAGGATTTTCATAGAAACATAGGTTTTCCCAGCATCAGTGTCAGTGGCTGTTATGAAACAATTGGGTAATTCAGTGTATTCAGTAATCAACATGTATATACTTTATTTTGTGGCTGTTGTTTGGAGGGCCAAAGCCAATTGTTCAAATTGACTCAATGCGATGGTTTCAGCCCGTTGGCCTGGGTCAATTCCTGCTGTTTCTAGTTGTTCAATCGAAACCACTTTTTTCAAATTATTACGAATCGTTTTGCGGCGCATGGCAAACGCTTGTTTAACCAAACTTTCTAATATTGGCAAGGCCACTTCTGTGGGGTCTTTTTTGGTGGTCAATTGGATGATTTGTGAATCAACTTTAGGCCTTGGATTGAATGCTTCTGGCGCAATTGATAAATGAGCGACGCAATCAAAACGATGTTGTAACATGACCGACAAGCGCCCAAATAATTTACTGCCCGGTTCAGCACAAATACGTTGTACGACTTCTTTTTGTAACATAAAAATCATTTGTTCAATCTGTGGTGATTGATACAAGAAGCTGATTAACAACGGGGACGAAATGTTGTAAGGTAAATTTCCAACCACTTTGTAAGGTTCATTGACTGTATCAAGCTCTAATTTCAAAGCATCTTTATGATGAATAGATACATTTTGAAAGTGATCAAACTTTTGTAGCAATATCGGGATTAAATCTTGATCCAACTCAATCAACTGTAAAGCTGCTCCGCTGGCTTGCAAGTATTGAGTGATCGCACCATGGCCTGGCCCTATTTCAATGATTTGATCTGTTGGCTTGGGGTTGATGATTTTTACGATGTTATGGATCACCCCTTCATCATGCAAGAAGTTCTGACCCAGTGATTTTTTAGCTTTCATACCTGTTGAGTCTCACTTGAGCGCAACACACAGGCTCTGGCCAATTTTAAAGCAGCGCGCAAACTACTGGCATTGGCGATGCCTTGCCCAGCTATATCTAGGGCGGTGCCATGATCAACGCTGGTTCGGATAATTGGTAAACCCAAGGTGATATTCACAGATTCACCAAAACCAGCATATTTCAAAGGCGCTAAACCCTGGTCATGGTACATCGCTAATATGGCATCGTATTGCTTCACCTTTTCCGGCGTGAATAAAGTGTCGGCAGGAATTGGTCCATGCAAGTGCAAACCTTCTTGGCGAAGATCATCTAAGGCTGGAATAATGGTATCAAGCTCTTCACGCCCCAAATGACCATTCTCACCAGCATGTGGGTTCAAACCGCAGACACCAATTTGTGGTTCTTCCACTGCGAATTTACTGACCATGTCGGTATTTAAAATTTGGATAACTTGCTTGATTTCAGTATCTGTGACATGGTCTGAAACATCTTTCAAAGGAATATGGGTTGTGACCAATGCCACTTTCATCACATCATTGAGCAACATCATCACAACTTTTGGAGTCTTGGTTAATTCGGCTAAATATTCAGTATGCCCGGAAAAGTGTATGCCTGCATCATTGATGATTCCTTTGTGTATGGGACAAGTAACCATTGCTTGATAAGCACCTGACATGCAACCCAAAGTAGCGGCTTTGATGGTGGCCAACACATAGTTTGAGTTCAATGGATTTAACTGACCAAATTGACTTGGTTTCACCATTGGAATATGTTCAACAGACACATCACAATGACTCGGCAATGATTGGCGAATCCAATTTTCATCGCCAATCAAAACACAATCATTCAGTTCATTGTTTTCAGCTAATTGAACCACTAACTCGATACCAATACCAGCTGGCTCTCCTAACGTGATAGCAATCATTGACTGTGAACTCTTTTATTCAAAGTTTTCTATATTCTGATGTCGACAAAAGATTCTCCACGGATTTGACGAATCCATGAGTCAATTATTTCTTGAACCTTTCGTTCTCTGATGGCATTAGAAGCTTGTGCACGCTTAAATTCTTCGGTCACATCAGCTTCTTTTTTGCCTAGAAACTTGATGATGTGCCAACCAGCCTCTGTTTGGAACGGCTCAGAAACTTCATTGAGGCTCAAGCCCTGTAATACTGCGCTTATTCTCGGGCCAAATTTATTGACCTCAAACCAACCCATATCCCCCCCCAAAGGTGCTGAACTGTGATCATCAGAGTGCTCTTCTGCCAATTGTCCAAAGTCTTCACCTGCTTGAATTTTTTCATAAAAATCAGTGGCCAGTGCCATGCCATCTCTGGCTGATACAACTTCGTTTGTTTGTACCATAAGATGCAACATATTGTATTGGTCAACTGTTTTTGTGGTTTCACTTTTATGATCTAGTAACTTGAGGATATGGAAACCACTGGGTGAACGGATGGGGCGGGTGACCTCACCAGGGGACATCAAATTAACCTGATCGGAAAATATAGGAGGTAATTGATTGATCGGACGCCACCCAAGTCGACCACCTTCCAATGCTTTTTGACCATCTGAAAACTGCGTTGCTAAAACTGCAAAATTTTCCTCAGCAACAATCCTATCATACAATTCATCGGCCTCTTTTTTCGCAGCTTCAGTAGCAGCAGTGTCATTATCGCTACTGGTGGCAATTAAAATGTGTTGCAACTCAACTTCACCTTGATCTAATTCATTATCGGCCAAAAACAAATCAACTTCATGATCACTGATCTTTACATTTGAATTGGCGTAGGCGTACCGCACTCGCTCAGCTTTCATGTCACGCTTCATATCACGACGGAAGTCAACAAAACTGAAACCATCTTTTTCAACAGCCTTTTGCATTTCTTCTATAGATATACCGTTTTGGCTCGCAATGCTGCTAAGTGCCGCATCAACCTCACCGTCTGATACTTTGATACCAATTAAATCAGCACGGCCAATCTGAATTTCCTGAATAATTAAGCGTTCTAAAACCTGTGAGTTTAAGATGTCTGCTGGTGGTACTTGGTTACCACTGACTTCGATTTGCTTCTTGATAGAAGTCACTGCTCTGTCAAGTTCTGAGCGCATAATCACATTGTCATCTACCACAGCAACGATTTCATCCAGCAGCTGTTGTGCTGACAATGGCAACACAGAAGTTACCGAAATTAATAATATAAGTAGGAATTTATTCATGTTAAAAAGCCTCATTGTATCCTGATATAGTTTGTTTAAGTATGCGCCTTGGATTTCTACCTATAGAGCCCAAGCCATTCAACTGTATTTCTGCATAAATGCCGTTATTCGATTGACCCAACTCATCGGTCAAATAATGTCTACCCATTAAGCGAAAAGCCCAACAACAATTTTTTCTTTCATAACCAAACAAAGCTTCTATGGTTTTATTAGACCGTGTGGAATAATTCCAACGAGCAATGATTCGATGTTGACCCTTAATAGGTATGACAAAAGATGTGTCAAACTGTTCCAATTGATTGCGCCTGAATCGGTAAGCAAAATTAAACACACTTTGGTTAACGGTTTTTCTTTGTACTCTAAATAATCCACGCTCTACTTCCGACTCGGTTTGATCATAGTGAATGCTTAAGCCTGCACTCCAATATCGATTTAAGAAGTGATTGTATTCAATGACCAGTGGAGATTTCGTTAAATCTTCAGGTTGATTGTTGATTTGTACCACTTGATCATCAAAGTATTTGATTTGACCCAAGGTAAAATTCCATTGTTCTCGACCATTATCAGCAAAACTGCGGTGTGTAACCGCAGCCGCTACTTGATTCATATCTGACTGACGATCAGCACCGGAAAAGCGGTTGGTTTGAAACAACAAAGATGAACCAAAAGTCAATTCTCGACTATCAAAAATCGGTATTTCATTCTGATCTCGCTCAGGCGCATAAACATAAAATAAACGTGGCTCAATGGTTTTGAACCCACCAGAAGCACCGCTTTTTTCAAGACTCAAGCCCATATCCAAAGAGCCAATGGGTAAGTTTCGACTTAAACTATCTCGATCATCATCAAACTGATACTGGGTGTTGCGGTACTGCAATTTAGGTTTAATATACCCCCAAGCATTGGACCATTGTTTTTCGACCCAAGGAGTGACATCACTGCGCCAAGCGCCCACCGAATCTTCGCGGTAAAAATTCACCAACTCTGAGGTGATGCCATAATTCAGTTGCAATTGGTAATTGTATTCAAACCAATCAAAGTTGATTTCCGGTAAGGTCTGAAAGGGTTCGTTCGCCGTGGTGATGTTTTGACTTAAAACTTGATAATCATTGATGCCGGCAAAAAATCGCCAATTCAAACCGTTGCCCCTGACATTAACGGCACTTCTCAAATAAGGGGTGGAAGTGATGTAAGAGCTGGATGAAAAATCTTCATAATACTGTGAATCAGTGACATGATTAAGATCACTGTTGAATGACCAACCTCGCGCAAACCTGGTTTGGTGTGTATATTCAATCAAACCACGATCACGATTACGACGATCATCATCGGGTAAATAATTACCGTTAAATGTACCCCGGCTATTTGCACTCAAGTACCTAAACTCCGCACCCAACATCAGGCCATGTTGTTGTAAAAAACGTGGCGTTATAGTGGCGTCCATTTGTGGCGCAATGTTGATGTAATAGGGCAATGACAAATCCAAACCAGTATTGTTTGAATAAGAAAAACCAGGAATCAACAAACCCGTTCTGCGATCATCATTCAATGGCAACTTGGCCCAAGGAACATAAAAAACCGGAACATCTTTAAAACGTAAAGTTACACCCTTAAAAGTACCTAAGCCTTCATCATGATCCAATTCAGCTGACTTGGCGACAATTTCCCAATCACGTTGCTGCGGCGAACAGGTTGAAAAAGTGAGGTAATCCAATTCGGATTTATTGTCACTCAGACCCATACGCTGAGCTTGACCGTTCATATCAGATCCCATCAAGAAAAAATCTACAGTCTCTAGTTCAGCACTCATATCAACAGAATTGAATTGTGCTTGGGCTGCACCGATACGTTGGTTGTCATTTTGTAATATCACTCCACCTTCAGTATCGAACAGTTGTTCTGTTTTATGGTAATAAATTTTCGGCGCCATCATTCTCATGTCTTCCTGAATGATGCAAATATTACCATCGAGCACAAATTCATTCGGTCCAAGCACAGCCGAACGTCTGGCCAACAAATTAACCTTACCGGTCTTACTGGGTTGTTTGATACATTGTTGCTGGGCGGTATTCAGCATCACATCAACAGCTGGGCAGCTGGCTGGTTGTGCCAGTGCTGTGTGTTGAAAGGTCATGATAAATAAACTAAACAGCAGTTTTAATGATGGGTTTTTCAAGTAGTTTCCAATTTATTTAGGCTCAATTGTAAAATTTTATAATATCTGTTTTACATTCTGAATCGGCTATTTTAATATGGATGGAGGAAAATGTCCTGTTGGATATTTATTATTTGTATTGTGATCAATATATTTAAGCTTTTTCTAAATAAATGATCACCCAATTTGAGAGTCTATAATCATGGCAGGTAAATTTTGTATAACTAAAGGTAAAGACGGTAAAGACTATTTTGTATTGAAGGCTGGCAACGGCGAAGTGATTCTACAATCACAAGGTTACAGCTCAGCTTCGGGTTGTGAAAATGGCATTGATTCGGTTAAGACCAATGCGCTAGATGAATCTAAATTTGAGTGTCGTGAAGCCAAAGATGGACGCACTTTTTTCGTATTGAAGGCAAATAATGGCCAAGAAATCGGTAGGTCTCAAATGTACAAAACCAACAGCGGTTGTAAGAATGGCATGGCTTCAGTTGCTAAAAATGCTGCCGATGCTGCGGTGGTTGATGAAAGGTAATTGCTGAAAATAAATTCATCTTAACAAGATGTATGAAAAAGACACTTTCTGATGTAAAAGTGTCTTTTTTTTGGTCAATGAAAGGCCTAATATAGAACACTCAATGAAACAATAACTCAATAGATAAATTATGGCTTGGTTTGATAACAATGAGATGTGGGAAGTATTTTACAACTGTATGTTTGATCAAGAAAGCTTTGCCACAGCCAATCATCAGTGCCAGCAAATACTTAATTTGGCGGGCCATCCCGTAACTTCCGTTCTAGATTTGGCTTGTGGACCAGGTCGTCATGTAGTGGGGTTTTCTCGATTGGGCCTAAAGACCACAGGTGTTGACCTCAGTGGTTATTTACTGAACCAAGCAGCCAATTTAATTGAACATGAAAAGTTGAAAGCGACTTTAATCCACAGTGACATGCTGGTTTATCAGCCCAACAAAAAATTCGACTTAATCACCAATTTATTCACTTCTTTTGGTTATTACCCAAACCCAGCAGACAATCAACAAGTTTTAAACAATGCCTACCAATGGCTAAACACCGATGGTTCATTGGTCATTGACACTTTTGGCAAAGAACAAGCGGCTCATGCCATCACACCAGTTCACTGTTCCGAGTATGACAATGGTGATTTGCGCTTTGAGCGTCCTTTATTGATAGATAACATGAGTATTTATTCCAATGAATGGATTTTGGTCCGTGATAACCAGGCTTATCGCTGGGAATATGAACACTTTGTTTATTCCGCTAACGAATTGACTGATATGCTTAAACAAGCCGGCTTTAAACAAGTCAAAATATACGGTTCATTAAGCAAAGATGATTATGATTTAACCGCAGAACGACTGGTGGCAATAGCGAGAAAATAAAAAAGGCCGGAATTTCCGACCTTTAAAAAA
>CALLLZ010000452.1 GCA_938008005.1 uncultured Marinicella sp.
CGGGTAATATGTCAGGCCCGGATCATGTTCTTTGGACCTTAAACAACGCGTGATTGAAGATGTACCAGCGATATTCCAGCCTTGACCTGCAATGCCATTACCAGCATTGGAGTTATAACTCAATGCCAGTTGTGGTGCCAATCCGCCACGACCTTTGGGTGCATATATAGGTAAACTATAATTAGCTGAACCAGATTCATCCACATCGAAAGCACCTGCCGTTACACCAACCAAATCATTCAAAGGGTCTGCCGTTATGCTGTCCATATAGCTTTCAATTTCCGGTGGTGGTTCCGCAGCCAGTGGCACGGTATCTGAGTTACAAGCTGAAGTGATACACGGCAAGATGGTCAGAGTTTGTGACTCAGCAATTTCTACCGTTGCTTGATTACTGATATAACTGTCTTTATTTAGAAAGAACTGATAATCTCCGGCTGCAGTGAAGTTATCACAAACGAAGTTGGTGACCACATAATTGTTCAACGGCACCCCGGGACATAAATCGTTCAATTGTTGCTTAGTGCCCCAACCGTTACCGTCATTGAAGCGGTAATAAGGTTCTATTGATGGGAAATCATCATCAGTAAACCATGTAAACTTAATCTGACATGCGTTGAAAGTTTCATCATTAGGATCACAAACTGTGATTGATTCTTTTTGATTGTTGATAAAAAAGCGAATGTCATGAAATGAAGCAATTTTCTGAAACGGCACCATATCATTTCTCGAACTACCATAGTTTAAGTTAATCGATCGATTAATCAAAGAATCATCACCCGGACTGGCTTGCACATTTAACCAGAAGTCACCTTGGATATATTCTTCTTGAGAGTTAAAACTTCTGCCGCCTTGACCCAAAAACACCAACTCTTCTTCAAAACTGAAACCTTCTCTGGTTTTACCCAATGGGTTGAAACCGTTTCTGACAGTCATGAAAGTTTTTCTGTTAAGTCCTGTCTCAGGACTCACATATGAATCGTAGTAACCGGCTCCTGGAACTGCTGGATTACACTGTAGATCGATATTAGGATTACAGGTATGCGCCTGAACCCAAATGGGGTCACCTTCGCTGTCATAGGTCAACACTGTAGTGACTTCCAAGAAATTTTCAATCCATGTCAACCAAGTGATTTTTTCGTCTAAACTACCATCACTTTTATAATGCCACCAAGCCCCAGAATAGTGGTCATCATCGTTATCTTCCGGGGTTGCCCCTCCTATGGTTAAAATCGAAATATCTTCTAGCTCAATTTCAAATTCATCATTGAATAATTGATACTCTTCATCCACTGCTTCACCCGAGAAAATCCCTCCCTCAAAATCAACATCCAGTTTGATTGTGACATGCTGATTGTCATTTCCACTGAAATCAGTTTGAATTCTACCCACTTGAGTTGCAGAAGCCTGACCAGTAGAGTCATTGTATTTTAGATACAACAGATCACCTTGGAAAAACTGTGGGTCATTGGGGTTAATACCTTGCGTTTGTTTCATTTGTGAAAAGAACCAGGTCGGAGTCCACACCCCATCAACTTCCATATATGCAATCCAGAAACCCAATAAGTCATAAGTTCTGCCATAGTTTTCATGTACCGATGGATAGCGGAGTTCACTGGCCCAATAGAAATGCCACCCCGTTCCAGCTTGATCAGGATTCCACCACATACCAGGTTTCATATCACCTGGTCCACCTATAACTCCTCTACCTGGATCACCTAAAAACAGGTTTACCGGTGCCGGGACACTTGTGGCAGAAAAGTCTACATAATATTTATACGTATATACTGGGCCAATACCGGTCTGAGCGGTGTCATAACCACCACAACCAATACCGTTGTAACATGCTTGTATCTTCCATTGACCTGTTGCTTCTCCTGTTATTACACCAGAACTGGTTGTGGCTTTAAAATCATCACAATAGTCAGACAAATCGAAATCTATACCATCAATATCTGAATAGGGAACCAGCAATGTATTTAAGGTATCTTCAACTTGTCCACTGCTGTTGTAACGAATACAACGTGCTGTTGTGTGATGCTGGGATTTTAAATAAAAATAATCAGGTTTCAAACTTGTCGAAGTATTGAATTGCCACTTAATACCTTTGACATTATTTTCTTGATACCAACCCCAATTCTGAACTCTATTGGTTGCACCTACAGTTTTGTCATTTCTTTTAAGCACCCAGGTATATTGTGAGCTGTCTGAGGCCAAAGAACACCTGTCACCATTCACTCGGTCTCTTTTACATGCCTTGATACTGAATTTGTAATGTCCTTTAGCCAAACGCTGTAAGTTCAACGGATCATGGATTGATTCTGAATAATATTTTATGTTTTTTATCGGAAAAGAATTCGCATTTCTATATATGTTTGCATAGCGTGATCCAAAGGGTTGACTCTCAATCACCTCTATATAGTCTACCAATTCATTGAGTTCTTCAGTGGTATATCCCGCCGGGAATTCCCAGTTTATAGTAAAATCAGTGCCACCAACATTAATCTGGTTACTGGAATTGGTATTGACTACCAATTGTGGCTGAGGAATGTCATCTGCACTGATGGGCTCAGATAACATTAAATAATACGGTGCACCACATCCAAATTCATTGCTACAGGCTTTGATGGTGAAATCATCACCAACAATGCCAGTTCGGATCAACTGATCCGTTGACCATAAGTTCTGATGGGTCGAACCAGCTGCTACTGTAATGGTGTTTTGAGGGTTGTTATTGCTACCAAAAAGTGGGCTGATTTCGTAATAATCAGGTTTACCACGTCCCGAACCAAAGACATCAGACGGATAAGTAAATTGGATTTCAAACTTGTGTTGTGCTGGATTACTGAGATTCCAAACAACATTCACATCCTCAACCTTCGTTAAACCTTGACCAAATTCTGAATCCACTATTTCATCACTACATTCATCAGAATAACACAAACTAATACCATAACTGACCGGCTCAACGTTGTTACTAAAATAGTGAGTTTGACTCATGTTCAACTCTAAATGTAATTGATCGATGATATTCATATCTTGGTCATACATGCGAATACGCACATACTCAATCTCTGGGTTACTTGGCAAAGCATTGGCATTAATGTGCCAGTCTAGAAATCGAGTGGAAGAATCTTGGTCTTCAAAAACTTCAAAATCTAAAACACCCTCGACACAAATGACACCGCACCCTGTTTCTGTGGCATGCCAATCACCACAAGCTTGAACACCATTAACTTCAGCACATGCCCTCACTTCAAAATTGGCAACACCAATTTGACCAGCAGCTAAATCATGACTCAAAGGCAAAACAACAGCAGAATCATAACTGGTTACATCGCCACCATTAACCCGAATGTCATAACTGTTGACATACCACAAGTCATGATCTTCTTTTGACCAATTCAAGGTGTAGTTTTGTGTGTTAAATTCCTTGTTAACAACAAAATCATTCACCTTTAATGGCTTGCAGAGTATGGGTTCTGGAATAATAACTGCAGGAGTCGCATTGACAAATATGGTTGACAAGCTGCTGCTTCCCGATGGGCAGTTTTCTACTGCACCAACCTGATTAATGAAGAGTAATAATAAAAATAGTACTGAAGTTTTTTTCATGAGTTTTCCTGAGTTCCAGCCAGAAACAATTGTTGAGACCGCACGGTAAAATAATGGTTTTTAATTTCGACTTTATTTATTCAAACGCACTGCAGTCACTTTTGCCCTGGTGTTGTAACATTCATCATCAGAAATTATTAAGCTGACTGTCTTATCCGCCAGACCAGCTGATAAAACTGCTGAGGAAAGCATGTCAAAGCGCTTCTCACCTAAATCCGATTCACGGATTTCAGCCCATTTTCCTGCAGCAGGTCCATTTTTCAAATCTGGACAGGGTTGAAAGTCATTTTCCATCACAATCGCCAATCTTTTATAATCAATTCCACTTATAGTGTTATGTGTGAAATACACATTATTTATTCCTTGAGAGGCAGCATGATGAGCGCCCTTGGCTTGTTTTTGACCTTCAATTTTGTCACTTGAATGAGCAACTGATGATAAAGCCATAAGTAAAAAAGATATTTTAAGTTTTGTTTTCATTTTTTTTCCTGATTCTAATTAATCTTTAAACTGTTAATTTTGGTGTTACTTTTTCAGTAACTTTGAACACTTTACAAACGTTCAACGTGCATGAATCATAGATAGGGAACCGAGCAATAACAATAACTTGACCTTATACTGAATATAATTGTCCTAAATTTGACAATGACTAACCAGCCTTAAGCATCAGCGTGTTTTTAAGCGTTATGTTGCTAACCGTGAGAGCGGTTTTATGAAAAGATCGGTGGTTGTGGCTGGCTTAAAAGCCCTTAAAAATCACCGGATTGATAAGCTTGAACTGTTAACTCAGCACAGCGTTGCCAAGTGAATTGTCGGCTGAAATCCAAACCTTTTTTCTCTGCTTTAATTGACCACTTTGTGTCTTCCAATGCAGTTCTTAAACCAATAGCTATGCTTTCTATATCCACGGGATCACACAACATCGCATGACCACCAGCCACTTCTTGCATAGCTGAATTATCACTGGTAAGGACAGCGGTGCTTGATGCCATTGATTCGATGATTGGTAGACCAAAACCTTCATATAGCGATGGGAAAACGGTCAGTTTGGCACTGGCATACAGGTGTTGTAATTGTTGTTTGTTAACATAGCCTAAAAAAATAATTTGACCTTGGCTGACCAATGATTTGATGGTGTTATTCAAGTCCTCATTCAGCCAACCTTTTGAACCCACCAGCACCAAAGGATAGGCTTTTCTGAGTTGTATAGGTAACAAAGTATAAGCTGCTAATAATCGTGAAAGATTTTTTCTGGGTTCAGTGGTAGCCACTGAAAGCAGGAACTGTTTGTATTTCAATTGAAGTGGCTTGAGTGTTTGCTGTGTTTCAGGTTCTGAATAAGGTTTAAAACCATTATCCACACCTAAGGGTGTGACATGAATTTTCTCAGCAGAATAACCATAATGTTCAATGACTTCCTGTTTTATAAATTCCGTTGGGGTAACTATAGCATCCGCTTGTTTTAGAGTATTGGGTATTTCTCGATCCAAAAACTGCAGTCGATAGTTAGGCTGAGTTTCGCGGTAATGTACAAATGACAAATCATGAAAGGTTGCAATTGACCGACCACCAAAAGGCATCAACACAAAGTTCGGGCTGTGAAACACATGATCTGATAAAGCAGCTGTCAAACGCTTAAAGTATTTATTTCGGCGCTTGGCATAGGCATTTAATGCCAAGCCTTTGAATGGAATCCATTCTCGCAAACGGCTGATCCATTGATTGGCTTGGGCCGAATGGGCAATGTTATCGACCCATTGGTCTGATGAGAAGTACTTAACTGTTTCAAAACTTTCACTCGCAGCGGCGATTTCGGCCAATTGCTCTCCCAGTTTCAAGGTATATTGCCCAATGCCAGTAATTGGATGAGTGATGGCATCAACATTTAAAATAACTTTCAAAAGTTCAAGTCTCAGAGTTAAAATGATTCATGATCCAATTCTAACAAATTTACCTTATGTCTACTCCAGTTCTTTCTCCATTTCACCTGGCCATTCCAGTGAGGAACATCAACGAATCAAAAGACTTTTATATCAATACATTGGGGTGCCAGCCCGGGCGATCATCAGAGCATTGGGTCGATTTGAATTTATACGGTCATCAACTGGTTTGTCATTTGGATAAGTCACTGGGCAATGAAGGACAAGTACGTTTGATTAACAACGATGTCGATGATCATGGTGTGCCGGTTCCACATTTTGGTGTGGTTCTAGACATGGCCAATTGGCAAGCTTTGGCAGATAAATTAATAGCCGCAGGTATTCAATTCATTCTAGAGCCTTATATCAGGTTCGAAGGCTTACCCGGAGAGCAGGCCACTTTATTCTTTTTAGACCCTTCAGGTAATGCACTGGAATTTAAGGCATTTAAAGATTTATCACAGCTTTTTGTTACAACATAAATACGTAATTAAAAAGGGTTAAACTTCAACTCAATGTCTATTACTTGTAGCCGTTTAACTTCATCATTTAAGTCAGCTTTAATCAGCGGGTGTTCTATCAACCAATCAAAATTAATAATGAGCTCTATGGTGTTCGCTTCCCAATGTATGACATCAATGGGTATCGGTTCAAAGTGTCGATTTCGAGCAAAAACGATTGCTAAGCGCATCACCACCAACAACGGAATGACTGCTTCATATTGACGCGGGGTTAGCATCGCCAACGCAGATTTACTGATCTTGCGGCGATGTAACCGCACCAAAATTGACATGATCAGTTTTTGTTGATTTGAAAAACCTGGCATATCAGCATGTTGAATGATATACGCACCTATTTTATGGTATTGGCTGTGGGCAATAGAGAGTCCAATCTCATGCAATTGAATCGCTGCATTTAACAAAGCATGGGCGCGCTTTTTTACTTTGATATTTAACTTAGCAAATAGATCTTCACTGTGTCTTAGCACATTCTCAACTTGAACATTATCTACCGTAAATTGTTCACTCAATTTTTTGATGCTGCGTTTGGTTACCGAAATGTGCTTAGGCCCATCCAACATTTCATAAATCAAACCTTCTCTGAGCGCACCATTTGAAACGTCCATTTGTTCAATCTTAAATGCTTTCATCAAGGCATAAACTATAGCCAATCCTCCGATAAAAACCGGACGTCGCTCTTCGCTTAAGCCACTTAATTCATTGAGTTTATCAACATGCCCTAATTCAAAACATTTGCGTTTCATCAATTTAAGACCTGATAAGGTAATCCCTGTTGTGGCCCACTGATTGGCTAGAAGAATTTTGGCCGTTGCTCTCATGGTTCCTGATGCCCCTACACTGTGCTTCCAACCCTGTTTTTTAAAAGCCTGTACAAAAGGGTTGAGCTCTTGCAGTGCATGAATAACAGCTCGCTTCCAATTGTCTTTATTAATGACACCCTGTTTGAAATATTTTTTGGTGTAACTGACACAACCCATATACAAGCTTTCGCGCTTCTCAGGTTTCATCCCGTCACCAATAATCAACTCCGTACTGCCCCCTCCGATATCCATAACCAATTTCCTGGTGGGGTTATCACTGGTAGACTGAGCCACCCCTAAATACAGCATACGGGCTTCTTCTCGACCTGAAATAATTTCAATTTCATGACCCAGAATATGTTCAGCATGCTCTAAAAATTGCCTTGAGTTTTTGGCTACACGAAGTGTGTTGGTCCCAACAATTCGAACCTGGGCATCTGGAATGTTTTGAATCCGTTCGGACATAGACTCAAGCGATTCATAAGCTTTTGTTAAGTACTCGGGAGAAATGCGCTTGTTTTCATCCAAGCCCGCTGCTAAACGAACCATGTGTTTTACTGAGTCAATTGGAAATATTTGACCGGACTTGAAATTAGCCACCAACAAATGAAAAGAGTTAGATCCTAAATCTATGGCTGCAAAGTTTTTTCTGGTTGAAATTGGCATTGGATTATTTTACCCAATGCCAATTGATTTGTGTGTAGCTTTTACCGCTTCATTGATGTAAAAAACTCTTCATTGGTTTTGGTGTCTTTCAGTTTTTCTAATAAAAACTCAACCGCTTGAATGTCATCCATAGGGTTCAAAATTTTACGCAAAATATGCGCTTTTTGCAAAAACTCAGGATCCACAATCAAGTCCTCTCTTCTGGTTCCAGATTTATTGATGTTCATGGCTGGCCAAATGCGTTTCTCAGCAGCCCTGCGATCTAAGTGCACTTCCATATTACCTGTGCCTTTAAACTCTTCAAAAATAACTTCATCCATTTTCGAGCCTGTTTCAACCAAGCCTGTTGCTAAGATGGTTAAACTACCGCCCTCTTCAACATTACGAGCTGCACCAAAGAATTTTTTTGGTCGATGTAAAGCATTGGCATCCACACCACCTGTGAGAATCTTTCCAGAGGCAGGTGTTACCGTATTGTAAGCTCTGGCCAAACGTGTGATTGAATCCAGCAAGATGATCACGTCTTGTTTATGTTCAACCAAACGCTTAGCCCGTTCAATCACCATATCAGCGACTTGTACGTGACGAGTTGCCGGTTCATCGAATGTTGAAGCAATCACTTCACCTTTCACAGTACGTTGCATATCTGTTACTTCTTCTGGTCTTTCATCGATCAGCAGCACAAACAATTTAGCCTCTGGGTTATTCAAGGCAATCGAAGTCGCAATGTTTTGTAAAATCATGGTTTTCCCTGCTTTAGGAGGGGACACGATTAATCCGCGCTGCCCTTTACCTATTGGTGAAACCAAATCAATGATACGCGTGGTTAAATCTTCTCTTGAACCATCACCACGTTCCATTTTAAGTTGCTCAGTTGCAAACAATGGCGTGAGGTTTTCAAAAATAATTTTACCTTTGGTGTTCTCAGGCGGCTCATAATTGATGGTACTGATTTTCAACAAAGCAAAATAACGCTCTGAATCTTTTGGCGGTCGGATTTTACCAACAATGGTGTCACCAGTTTGTAAGCCAAATCGCCTGATTTGACTCGGCGATACATAAATATCATCAGGGCCAGCTTGGTACGAGCCTTCCGGCGCGCGCAGGAAACCAAAACCATCTGGTAATACTTCCAATACGCCATCGCCGAAAATGTCTTCGCCTTTTTTGGCATGTTTTTTTAGGATAGAGAAGATCATTTGTTGTTTGTGAACGCGTGAGCGAGTCTCAACACCAGATTCTTTGGCAATTTCAGTCAACTTGGTGGTTGACATTTGTTTCAGTTCAGATAAATTCATAGATTGCTTTATTTAGGCAGAATGCCGATTTGATGATTGTGAATTGTATTGTTTAAAAGTTTAATTTCCCTTATTTTACACCCACATTTATGTCATGTTATGGTGAAAAAGTTTAAATATTGTTTAAATATCTAGGATGAGTGATTTCGACAAAAGGCTTGTCGGAATTGATGGTGTATAAATTACCATGTAAGTTTGTGACTGTCCAGCTTGAAAATAAAAAAACGCCTGAATTAGCTGAAATTCAGGCGTTTTTGGTCAATAGCTTGCTTTTCTTAAGCGGTGTGCTTGCTCAAAAGCTCCAATAACTGGCCTTTTGAAACAGCACCGACATGTTGATCGATCACTTCACCGTTTTTGAATACCATCAATGTAGGAATACCTCGAATCGCCATTTTTACTGCGGTTTCTTTATTGTCTTCAATGTTCAGCTTAGCCACTTTAACCTGACCATCTAACTCGTCCGCAACTTCTTCCAAGATCGGTGCAATCATGCGACAAGGTCCGCACCATTCTGCCCAATAATCAACCAATACAGGGATGTCTGATTGGGTGATGTCTTCAAATGTGGCGTCTGTGGCCTGAATAATGTTTTCGCTCATGTTTGTTCTCCATAAATACCTTGGACTCAAGGTTGGGTTGTAATATGTGTGCTTATATGGGGTTGAATCCATTTAATTCAAATATTAAACAGACCACTCTTGGATCACTGTTCCTGCACATTAAACTTAATAGAGACTTTTGCTTGATTCTGGGTCATTAGAAAAAGAATTGAAATATTGTTAATCGAGCAAAGGTCTCTAATATACCAATGATGACAATAAGACAGTTTTGCTGAAATAAAATTTCATTTTTTTCAGCTTGACGCTATTTTAAGTTCTTTTTTCAAAGACTCAAACTTATGTATAGAGATCAAGACTTCTCTAAACTCAACAACTATGGACTAAAAGTCTATAGGTTGTTCTGCGGACTAAAGTCCTTACATCGAAACAATATTCCCTATGTTT
>CALLLZ010000453.1 GCA_938008005.1 uncultured Marinicella sp.
AATCATACTGGATACTAAGGTCAGCCACATCTGATGAAATTTGGTCAATCACATTACTCCCATCTCCACCCGCGGCAACCGTATAAACACCATCTTTATAAGCCGAGTGAATAGATTTTAATTGGCAAGCAGACCATGACCACCAAACAGTACTGGCTTTAGCAGCATTGAGATTAGTTGTGCATTCGGCGAGTGTTGCACCAGATATAACCTCATGTGCGTAATAATCTCCTGAACCGTCATTGTCATTGTTCTTAACTGTAATCGAACCTTGATAAATGCCAGTTGTAGTACAGTTTTGACAGAACGCTATACTGCTTGTCGTGTATATACAACTTAATCCCAGTAAAGCTATTTTGATTGTATTTTTCATGCTTATTCCTCATTTATAGTTTTAAAAAAATTTTGATTATTCATTCAATAATGAACGGATTTATTCTAGGTAGTGGAGGATTGATTTAGATAATGAAAAATAAGGTAAATATGGAAAAAAATAAGGCATAGCTTCTTTTTATATAGGAATTTGCACTTATGTTATTGTTAATAAATAGAATAAGTTTTTACCGTTTTTACCGGCCTATACAAAGTTTTTGTCTTTAAATAAATATTTTCTTCGGTGTAACTCAAAATATGAATCGCTATTCGATAACCCTAAGGGCTCTATTTTGGGTTAAATAAAAAACACCCAAAGATATATAGAAAAAATGAATGGATCAGAGTGTTTTAATAGTATAAAAAATTGCATTCAGAATTAATACAGTCGTTTTGATTACATAAAAATATTGATAAACAGTAAAGAGTTCATCATCTTAAAATTTTCTTTAGGGGGTTAGTCAGTTGACCTGAAATGATATAAGCTGAAAACTCTTTAAGTAGCGGCAAATGCATGAGCAATGGATAGAATACATCTCTAATAAAGATAGCTCGTCTACTTTTAGATTGATAAAAAGGTGTTAATAACCGAGCCAACGATTGATAGACATACACATGATTGCGACGCATTTTAGCATACAAACTTAAAGCATCCTGTATATCTGAATTGTGACTGTTTTGTATTGCCCATGGCAGTACTATAGCATCTACCAATGCCATGTTAATGCCTTGGCCTAACTGTGGGTTTGATGCATGGGCTGAATCTCCAATAAAAGCCAACTGATCACCATAAGGTTTTCTCAATGTATGCTGCTTGAATTTAGCCAAATACAGTTGTTCAGAACTCACTAATGGTTTTAAAATATCCTCTAAACTTGGCCAATGTCCTAATATCTTTTGTTTCCAATTCATGAATTGATCAGGACGCCACTCTTCCCACCTGAGATTAAAAAACAAAGTGGCCATATTTTGACCTGTTGAATCATCAACCCCAGTTGGCAATATACCAACACCTTCATTCTCATGGGTTGAATACAGAGTCATTTCATCACGATCAAACAAAGACCCCACTGACAAAGGTAATTGAGTCCATAATGAACCGTAAGCCTGTAATTGCCCTTGAGAGGGTTTCACTGCTAGTTTACGTAATGATGAATGAGCTCCACTGGCATCGATAACCAGATCAAAGTTTCCATGCTCTATAGATTTTTCATCAATCAATAATAACTTGTCTGATTTGTTTTTACGTACTTTATGAACACACGTATCATTAATTATTGTGATACCTAATTGACAACAACAACGGTAAAGCAATTGCCATAAATGCGTACGATCAATACCAATGGCATACGATGTTTTGCGTAAACTCTTATAATCGATATCAACTATGGTTTTATTATTGATAGACTCACGACCAATTATGGCTTCAATTTTTCGCCCAAGCGCAATCACCTTTTCTCTGAGACCAATAGTCCCCAAAGCATCTAAACCAACAGGCTGTAACAACACACCAGAACCTTGATTGCAATTGACTGAGTTGGATTCGAATAAGGTTATGTTATGACCTTGTTTAACCAATTGAATGGCGCACACAAAACCTGCAGGACCAGCCCCAACTATGCCAACTTTCATTGACTCTTCTGATGTTTTTTTTGATTCTTTTTTTGTATCTCAATGGTTTGTCTGGCTTGATCAGTAAGTGGAGTAATACCATCTCTTGGAGGCAAGTTATTGGCTTCTTGTAAGCCCCAGATCCAACCTAACCCCTGAAGTAATTTCAAAAAAGAAAAACCCAAATCAATTTGCCCTGGATATAAACCATGCCTGGCTGAAGCGGGAAATGCATGGTGATTATTGTGCCAAGACTCGCCCATAGACAAAAGAGCCGCCCAAGGAACATCATGAGCTTGCACAGCCCCTGTATCTACCAGCCAATTCTGTGGCCCTATCGCATGACAATAATACCCAATCAGCCAGTGCATAGAAACCCCAACTGTTACCCGAACACATATGCCCCAAATCACCCATTCTAAGCCACCCATAAAATACAATAAAAATGCCAGAGGAAGTTGCTGCAACATCCAGGTTTTCTGTAAAAACACATAAAACTTATCATCTGAAATACCCGGACCTGGGTCAAACTTAGGTGGATTATCCAACTTCAAAGTACAGTGTAAATTCCACCAACCATCCACCCAAACACCTTTGGCATGTCGTAAAAACGCGTGACAATTTTTTTGTCGTTGTGCCCAATCACGTAAGTCATGCGATTTAATCACCCAGAAAGGTCCCTGCATACCAACCAAAACTCCTAGCCAAACCATAAAACGCTCTAATGTTTTTGAGCATTTGAAAGTGCGGTGAATCAGACGGCGATGAAACCCAATCGAATGCCCTATCAGCAAAGTAAGCTCCAAGATAACAAAAAACACAACAAAGGCGCTCCAACTGAAATACAAGGGTCCAAGTATCAAAGCACTTAAGAACATACTGGTATTCCAAATCGATCTTGCAGGATCCCACTTAACCACGCCTTCCAATGGATTTGATTTTTTATTGATGGTCAATGAACTGACCTTGTAAGGCCCTGATTTACTGTCATTCATTATATCCATAGTGAACTTTTCTCCGGTTTATTGGCTAAGAAGTGCTTTGTATATTAACTATTTTCTCGCAGCATGAGTTCGTCAATGATCAATTCACCCATTTTGCCCACTCCAACCTTCATCAAAGGATAAAAGTACCAAGCAGGGTCAAGTTTCCTTGTGTAGAACATTTTGAGTGTAATATCTGTACCACCATCACTATTAGGTATTAAATCAATTTCTGTGCCTGAACCTTCAAGATACGTGGTGAAATACGTTGTGTCAGAAAGCACCCGAGTAATAACTTTATGATCGTTTACTTTTTCAATAAGTAACTCTGCTTGGCCTTCGTGGGTGTTGGTGAAAAACCACCTATGATATCGCGTATGAACCGTATGAATATCACCTTGTTTGAGAGAGCCTGCATCAATTTGATATGGCATAGGAAAAATAGAAATCAACCAGTGCCGTTCCTTCTGCAAACTGAATGGCTTAGCTAAATTAATTTTAATTTCATCAGGCGTCAATGTGGTCGAGCGGGTGATTTCAACAAATGTTTCTCTGGGCAATGTCAGAGATGGTAGCGTCCCTTCCAAAGAAAGCATTACGATCAAAACCGGTAAAACAGTTGAATAGGTTCTTTTATTCTTACTCCAAGCTCGAATCAAATAAGTAGCAGAAACCACAAGTAAATAAATCGGCGCAAAGAAAGTGATACAAATAAAACCTTCACCAATCAAAATTGAAGTTGATAATAGTATACTTAAAGCAGTTAATACATGACTGATGTATTGTTGCAATAACCCTTCACCGACTTCAGTAGGTCGAAATAAGGTGATTGCCACTGAAATCAAATAAGGTATTAAAATGTACAATAAAGATGAATGATACAGATTACTTCTGGTTAATAGCTGCATTAAGAGCGCAACCATACCGATCAGAGTGAGATAAAAAAGAAAATATATTCGCTTTCTCGAATACCTTTCAACGAGTCTGGTCCATAAGGGTTTCTTTTTCATACTCAAGTGCCCATTAAACTGTTTGCCTAAGGTTTTTAGTGCTAACTTGTTATTAATGTTTATGCCATATTTTAAGTGAAACACAGAAATAATGTAAGCATTCTATTCCTGAGTATGAGGTTACCCCACCATAAACCCATATAAAGATATTGAACATAAAAAAACCCGAATAAATCGGGTTTTTTCACCTTACTTTACAGAATATTTAGTCTTGGATAACCAATTCAGTTCTTCTGTTTTTAGCTCGACCAGCTTCTGTATCATTGGTAGCAATCGGACTTAATTCACCATAACCATTCCAAGTCATGCGATCTGCTGAAACACCTTTATCAACCAAGTAGTTATACACCACTCTGGCACGTCGCTCTGACAAACCTTGGTTATATGCTTCTGAAGCTGTTGAGTCAGTATGACCCGCCACTTCAACAACTAAAGTACCATGCTGACCCATCGTTCTTACCGCTGCATCTAAAATAGCAATTGATTCAGGTTTCAAAGTTGACTTATCTAAATCAAAGTAAACACCTTGTAATTCGATCACAACCTGAACTTCACAACCATCAGCATCAACCACTGCACCTGGTCTGCTGTTAGGGCATTTATCCATCGAATTTTTAACACCATCATTATCATCATCACCATCATGACAACCATAGGCGTCGACCTTCATACCAGCAGGGGTATTGGGACAACGATCTCTTTGATCGCTCACACCGTCTCCGTCAGAGTCTAGCTGTGGAGCAGGCTCAACAATCTCAGCCGCAGGCATGGCTTTAGCAGCAGCTCCCAGTGCAACATTCAAGCCCATACCGAACAAATAGTCATCGTAGCTACTTTGGGTACCAGTGTAATCATCGGTATCTAGTCTGTATTTGACTTCGGTCATAAAACCAACTCGGTCATTAATTTTTTTGCGTATGCCAGCAGCTAAGTTCAACATTAAATCAGATGAATCAACTGCACTTGCTGCACCACTGCCATCATGATCCAGAACTCCAGCACCGATACCAAGAAAAGGCCTTAAACTTGAACCCTCATTAAAATGATAACGTGTCATGAGTCCAAAACCTGTTTGACTCACAGAACCATTTCTACCTTCAGCATCAAAACTAGCCCTATCTAATTCAAAATCAACAGACCATTTATCATTAAAAAATTTACCTAAGGCTAAACCCAAACCGAAATCTGACTCTAAATTTTTAGCACCATCAGTAGCTGTGAAAATCAAGCTCGGTGACAACATCCATCGATCATCATATTCAGCGGCCAAAGCACTGCCCGCAACGCATGACAAAGTCAATGCTAATAACTGTTTCTTCATCGTTCTCTCCTAACAAATATTGAATTTAAAAAATCAATTATACCATATTGCATTTTTAAAACACGGCTTGTAATATGTTTTAACAAATAATTCACATAGATTACTTTTCCTTGTATAACAACATTTTGCACCGTTAAATCTACCGAAACAAAGTGGAAATCAAATGAATCTTCGATTCCTGTCTTTTACTGGGTAATGTTAATATAGCCACATGCCAACAAACTCATTAGCCATGCTGTTACTTACCGGAATTATCCTAGGTGCAGTCATATATATTGTTCTTCTTAAAAATAGGCTGTCAGATGCCCAACTCAAAATCACCAAGCTAAAAATAGAAACTGAAAGTACATTGGCTAATAAACAGCTTAACAACTCAAAGGAATCTAAAAGTCATAATGCCTCAACAGTCAAAGTTCGCTATTTATCCGGAATTTCACATGAATTGCGCACGCCTTTGAATGTCATCATGGGTTATGCTCAATTACTAGAAAAACAAGCATTAACAGATGACCCAAATAAAGGGAAATACACTTTAATGCGTCACAACTGTGAACATTTAAGCCACTTGATTGAAGGTGTTTTGGAATTTTCAGCCATTGAAGCCGGTAAATTAAAAGTTCAGTTTGAAACAATTGATTTGCATGATTTAATTCATCAGATAACTGTGATGTTCAACCACCAAGCAACACAAAAAGACTTAAAATTCATTAGTAATATTGATAAGAAGCTGCCAAAAACCGTAAAGACTGACTATAAACGCTTACAGCAAATACTGATGAATCTACTCACCAACGCCATCAAATTTACCGAATCAGGTCAAGTTGAATTCAACATCTCATACCGCAATCAAGTCGCCACTTTCAGCATCAAAGATTCAGGATGTGGAATAGAGTCAAGAGATATGGCGCTTATTTTCGAACCTTTTGAACGCATTGAACAACCGAACAAACCCATTAAAGGCACTGGCTTAGGACTTCCCATTACCCGTTTATTGGTTGACCTTTTAGGCGGTGAACTCAAAGTTGTCAGTCAGATCAATCAAGGCAGTGAGTTCACTGTCAAAATGATGCTATCACCACTTTCTCACTCAATAAATATTTTAGATGAGGTAGAAAAGGTTGGCCACAAGCAAATTGGTAGAACTGGTCATTCACAGAATGCTTTACACAACATCTTAGTCATTGATGATGAAAAAAGTCATCGTGACTTGTTGCTTGAAATTTTAACCCCATACCAATTTAAAGTTCGTACAGCCGAAAACGCAATGGTTGCTAAAACCTTACTCAAAGAACATTTTTTTTCATTGGCCATCATTGATGTTTCCATGCCGGACATCAACGGCTGGCAGTTAGCCAAATGGATAAAAGCGAACGCTGTCAATACCAAAATTATGATGTTGTCAGCCAACCCGAGAGATGTTGAAACCAGTACTGAAAAACACCATGACACTTATTTGACCAAACCGATTAAAATCAAACAATTGATGACTGATATCAAACAACTGTTAGTACTGGATTGGCAAGATAACAACCCAACAACATTGACAACAGTAGCAGCCTGTGAGGTTAATTTAGCTAACGAACATAAAAACGCATTGATCAATATGCTTGAGATTGGTCACATTAATGGCATTGAAACTTACTTAACAAAACTCGCAGAACAAAAAGTGATTACTCAGCAACAGTATAATCAACTACTCCAACCACTTAAAGGCATGAATCTCAATAATTTTAAACGGATGATTAAAAGTGAGTGCTGATAGTCCAATCATTCTAGCAGTCGATGATAATTCTGATAGTTTAAGAGTTTTAAATGACGCTTTGCACTGTCAAGGTTACACTGTTTTGATTGCTTCCAGTGGGCAAGAAGCATTGAATATACTATACAAAGCCTCTCCAAACTTGGTCTTATTAGACGCCATAATGCCCAAAATGGATGGTTTTGAAACCTGTAAACACATCAAAAAACTACACCCACACATACCAGTGATATTCATGACAGGGCTCAGTGAAACTGAACATATTGTAAAAGGGTTATCAGCTGGAGGTGTGGATTATTTGGTTAAGCCGTTGAATCACCAAGAGCTATTGGCACGAGTCAAGGTACACATTAATAATGCAAAATTAACCAACAGTACAAAATCAGCATTGGATTCAACCGGCCAGCACATGGCTGCATTGAACAACCAAGGTCAAGTGATTTGGACCACTGAACAAGCACAAATTTTCATTGATACTTTCAGCAGCAAAGAAAAGAAACAATTAATCGATTGGCTATTTTCAGCCCAGCCTGATGACAGTTTGGAGATTCGACAAGGCCAGTCAACTTTGGTGATTATATATACAGATGCCAGCAGCGAAGACTCACATCTAATCAAATTTAAATCACACGACCTAAAGCTTGAGACCCAAACTTTAAAACTCAAGTTAAAAACCACACGTCGCGAAGCCGATGTGTTGATATGGGTTGCTAAAGGTAAAACTGACTGGGAAATCGCACAAATTCTCAGTATTTCAGAACGCACTGTAAGCAAACATTTAGAACAAATCTATCGCAAACTAGGTGTAAATAACCGAACTTCTGCTTCAGCTTTGGCACTAAATGCATTACATTGACTCATAAAACAACTTGTGCACAAAAAAGTTAACCAACCTGAAAAAAAGTGTCCAGTTTGTGGATTACCTTTTAAATGGAGGAAAAAATGGCAAAAGAATTGGCCACTTGTTGTTTATTGTAGTGAACGATGTCGCCGAAATAAATCTACTCTTACAAGATAAAAGTTTATTTCAATCAAACAAGTCTTTCCAGCTTATGCTCGAAACTGTTGACTCATGCTTTGACCATTGCTTAATGAACTTTCCATCTGGGTCGTGGGTTTGTTGTTGTTTTTCAACATTAAAATGTCTGCCACCGCGAGGGTCTGCCCCCACACCAGCAATATACTGCCAATTTCCCCAATTCGAGGCTACATCGTAGTCTATTAGCACCTGTTCAAAATACCCCGCACCCAAGCGCCAATCTACACCCATTTCATGAATTAAAAAACTTGCAGCGATTTGTCGACCACGATTACTGAGGTAACCTGTGTGGTTTAATTGGTGCATACAAGCATCTATCAAAGGTACGCCCGTCTGGCCTTGACTCCAAAGATTTAACAGCGCAATACTATTTTTTGTCTCGATCGACGCCAATTCAGTTTGAAACAGTTTCGCCCCTTGTTTAAGGGCATTCCAATAAAAAAATTCACGCCACAGTAATTCAAAAAAAATCCAATAAGTAGACTCGTTTGCACCATGATTGGCTTCATAGGTTTTAAGTTGTTGCATAATCTGTCTTGGCGAAACACAACCCAGTGCCAGCCAAGGTGAAAACTTAGTTGAATTTTGCCATCCCAGCAATTGATTACGCACTCTTTTGTAAGAGGATGGTAGCTTACTTGCAAAATAATCACCCAAGTGTTCTTGTGCTGCTTTTGCTCCACCAATATAAACCTTAACTTTCCTTTGACCGTCTGCGACTGAGGGTATTTGTGACCAATGATTCAATTCATTGACCTTGTGATATAAATAACAATCAATTACCGGTTCGGATAGTGGCCATGAAAGCTGTTCAACTGCTTTTCTAAATGGGGTAAAATGTTTTGGCATTTCAGAAACTTTAAAAGGCAGGTCATTTAATTCGAATAAAGAATTTGAATGAGCCGTATAAAATGTTAAATTTGGAAATTTTTTCTTTAACTTCAACCATTGTTGATTTTCATAAAAACCCACAGATTGATTATGATATATATGATCGAACTGATGTTGCTTTTGTAGGGCCGACACCACCTGTTCAGTGCCTCCTATTCTAACCAGTAATGATATGCCTTTTAGTTGTAATTGATGCTTGAGTTCATTGAGAGACTGCCACAGAAAACCATATCGAGCACTTCCCATTACAGCATTTCTTTTGTTTGCTTTTTTAATTACTGTTTTTCTTATTTTTACTGTCCTGAACTGCCAAGGTTGAAAGCAGTAAAGACAGATTAACGCTGTGTTGCTAGTTACTGCATGCAGGCAGGCTTGATTAAACAAACGATTGTCTTCAAGTCGCAAATCGTTTTCAAAAACATACAACCCTGTTGCTTTATTAGGTTTTAAATTCACCTGATATTCACTCTTGCCATTAAATAATATACTGGTAATTACGTGCGGTGTTTGTACTGAGTTGGACAATATGCTCGCATCACACCCTCAGGCCTTAACTGCCTATGCTTGGTTGATCTACCATTGACCCGTTTACGCCACAGTTTAAAGCTTTTGTTATGCATGTGTTTACGCATCAATGTGATCACTTCTGATTCTGTAAGTTTGAATTGATGTTTGATGGCTTCAAAAGGGGTGCGATCTTCCCAAGCCATTTCAATGATTCGGAAAATGTCATTTTCGGTGACTTCAGTGTTGGTGTCTAAAACTGATTCATCAAGTTTAGCTGATTGGTTTTTGATCATAAAACTCAGTACAAAACAATGGATTATTAACCCTTACAGATTAACCAATTAACAGTGAAAAAAAAATGAAAACAGCTCACCTGATATTTCCGCACCAA
>CALLLZ010000454.1 GCA_938008005.1 uncultured Marinicella sp.
AATAGATTTAACCCAACCCGCCAAACGTTGATCGAACTCATCGTTCTCACCAATTTTAAAGCAAATCTTTTCACAACCTTGAATCAATAGAGGCAATCGGCGATCAATTTCCTTGATATCAAATGCAGCATCAAAGCCATAATCATCGACAGCACTTTGGGTACCAACCATTGGCCCATCCCACATTATTTTATGAGGGTCGATCTCACGACAGAACAAAATATGCTGTAGCCCCACTTGGCTTGGAATAAGTACCAATATGGCATCTGGTTCATTAAAGCCAGTAAGGTAATAAAAATCGCTGTCTTGGCGGTAATAATGATGCGAATCACCGTTTCTGATTAGCTCAGGTCGACTGCTCAGTAAAGTAATGGACTGATTACCCGCAATTTTCATCAGTTGTTTGCGGCGTTTTATGTACTCAGTGGTTTTTATCATTAAGGGTAAAAAAGTGGGTTCAGCCCGGCCATTGATATAAAAAAAGATCTATTGTATCACCCAAGCCGAATTCAATGCCCTCTTGTTCTAATTTTTTCCTTTGTCTTAAATACCCAGCCTGATCTTTGGGAATGGAAATTTTACCAGCTGCACCAATCACACGATGCCAAGGTAGTTGGTATTTACTCGTGCAGGTATGTAATATCCTTGATACTTGTCTGGCTGCTCTGTGGTTACCAGCCATGGCTGCAATTTGTCCATAGGTAGCGACCTTTCCTGCGGGGATAATTGCAATAAATTGAATAACCTTAAGGGTAAAATCTTGCATAAGCTTTGATCAATTTGAACAGGTGCTGACAAAACACCTGTTCAAGGATTGTGTTATCTCTCTTCTAGTTGAGCTGTATCTTCGTTCTTGCCACCAAATTTAGATTTACCCCAAGCCATCGCTTTGTCTTTAAGTGCAACGAATTTTTTAGAGCCACGTTCAAGTTTTGCTTCCCATTCAGGATTGGGTTCTTGTCCTTCAGTTACTTTAAAAAACACTTGCATCAAAGCGGTCATTGCTATTGGGTCAATTAAGGCTGATTTGATACCCCATGCCGTTACGATCGCAAGAATGAATACCCAAGCACTACCACTGTAACCAACCACACTGAGCAAAGCTGCCAGAGGAGCAAATACAATAATTAAAACCAGCAGGGACAACAACCAAGTGATGATAGTTAGGAATAATGCATTCTTAAGAAAAGTCTTATAATTTTGCGCATACAATACCAGAGCCTTTCTGGAGTCTTCCCAAGGGTTTTCTGAATTATTACGGATATAATAGGCCAATATCACTTCATCAACATAGGTTAGTGACATATTAACTACACCATTAATAAACTTCACTATTGGAGGTGGAATAATAGGCAAAAACGACATCACACCTGAGAAAATTCGATTGAATGTTTTCAATACGCCTTTAATCAATTGATCCACACCAAATAATACTGTCGACTCTTTAAAACGTGATTTAACAATTTCTTGAGCATACTTAATTTGACTTTTGTCATCAGGCATTGGTTCACCATCCAAATGTTTAACGATCACTGCAATATGTCCCGCTTTAACCAGATATAACAAATACTCTCTGACATAAAACAACACCCCACTGACCAGAGAAAAGCCACCTACCATGCCATAAAACAAACCAGTTTCTTTACCATCCCCTACACTGCCTAGCATATAGCCAATCCCACCACCACCGCCTGTACCAATGATGTAGGCCAATGTGATGCCCATGTAAATCAAGAATCTGAACATTACAAATTCTTTGGTTTTCCACAAGGTAGACAGCACATGTCCTAATTTAAAATCAACCATAATTCACCTCTTTTCATTCAACATAACTAGTTTCACTAGAAATTAATTTACTCAATCGGTCTGATACCCACTGCTGCTTTCAACTTAGCCAAAAAAGGCGTCGCATATTCACGGGCCTTGACCGCACCCTTTTGTAACTCAGCTTCAATTATATCGGGGTTATTCATCAAACCCTCATATTTTTCACGGGCATCTTTCAATTCTGTGTTGATCATCTCAAAAAGCACCTGTTTAGCCGTACCCCATGCGATACCGTTCACAAATTCGGTTTTCATTTCATTAATTTGCTGTTCAGTTGCAAAGGCTTTATAAATATCAAACACAAAAGAATCAGCCGGATCTTTGGGTTCGCCGGGTTCAAGTGAATTGGTTTTGATCTTCATTATATGCTTCCTGAGCTTTTTTTCAGGTAGCCACAATGGGATTGTGTTGTTATAGGATTTACTCATTTTTCGACCATCTAAACCTGGCAAAATTGAAACATTGTCATCTATCACTGTTTTAGGCATCACGAAATGTTCGCCAAAATGATGATTAAATCGCGCACCAATATCTCGAGCCATTTCTAAGTGTTGTGTTTGGTCTTTGCCTACAGGTACTTCAGATGCATTGAACATCAAAATATCTGCTGACATCAATACCGGATAACTAAACAAACCCATGGTCACGCCTTTATCAAGGTCCTCAATGCCTTGCTGGCTATTTTCATCCGTTTGTGCTTTATAAGCATGAGAACGATTCATCAAACCTTTGGAAGCCATACAAGTCAATAGCCATGTTAACTCAGGAATTTCAGGTATGTCCGACTGACGATAAAAGAATGCTTGGTCTGTATCCAAGCCCAGTGCCAACCATGTGGCCGCAATTTCTTTGGTTGATTGCGCAATTCTATCCGGTTCCCAACATTTGATTAAAGCATGATGATCAGCCAAGAAAAAATAGCTATTCATACCGGTGTCTTTCGACCTTTGAATGGCAGGCTTGATGGCTCCGACGTAGTTACCTAAATGTGGTGATCCAGTGGTGGTTATCCCTGTTAAAACAGTGCTCATGTACGATCCAATTATTTATAAACAACTCTATTGTATTAAACCCTAAGAAGTAAATACAATGGGAAAGTTAATAATTGATTAAGGAGTCTTTAATGAAAAAAATTAAATCGTGTTTAGTTCTAGCGGGCCTATTAGTTTCCTTTTCTTTAATGGCTAAAATTTCAGCCAAAGAAGCCGCTGAAAAGGGTTTAACTGCCATCACAATTTTCTTGGATGTCAATAAGCTAACCAGAAAAAATTTAGCAGCGAAAAAGATGACTCGTTCACACAATGAATTTGCTGCTGAAGGTTTCGAGTTGCTATCAGTTTTTCCTTATAATGAAAATGGAGATTTAGAGGGTTTTTTCCTGTCATATAAAAAAAAGTGAAAATTGATTTAACGAAATTACATGTTAAAATATATCCTTTAACAGTATAGACGTTTATATGGCTTGGAATGGCAAATACATTAACCCTTATGTGCCTCATGGCAAAAAAAGTGAAAAAGTAAAAAAAATTACGGTGTCCATACCATTTGATGTTTTAAAAATATTAACCGATGAAAGAACTCGACGCCAAATAGCCAACCTGAAACACGCCACCAACAGTGAACTTCTTTGTGAAGCCTTTTTACATGCTTATACAGGGCAACCTCTTCCCAATGATGAGGACTTAAGTAAATCTAACAAAACCTATGATAAAAAGTTACAAGGTAAGTGAACCAGCATTTTGACAACTTAGCCTTTTAACAACCAAGCTTTGAAACTCTTACCTTTCATCTTGTCATTTCTTAACTTGTTTAATGCCACTTGAGCCACTTCTCGATTCACAGCAACATAGGCACAGTGGTCAAACAAATTAATTTTCCCAACTTGACGCCCTTCTATTCCATTGCCAACACCTGCTTTTTTACTGGCGCTTTGTTTGCTCGTCAAGGCGCCCAAAATATCTCCTGCTCTTAGTTTTTGCTTTTTGCCACCCGAAATTCGCAAAGTCATCATTGGAGGCTTATAAACCATTTCTTCATTTTTGCTTAACTTAGGGAATCTTTTTGAAACAATTTCAGCATCAAGGTATGACTCCAATCGTTTCATTTTATAGGCTTCTTTTTCAGCATAAAATGAATGTGCACTGCCTTTATTACCAGCTCTGCCCGTTCGACCAATGCGATGAAGATGAATCTCAACATCACTGGCAACATGATAGTTAATAACCATATCCAAAGAATCAATATCTAAACCTCTGGCCGCGACATCAGTAGCCACCAAAACAGTCGAACTGTTGTTTGCAAATCTGATTAATGTTTGATCACGATCTTTTTGTTCTAAATCTCCATGTAATGCCAATACATGAAAACCAAAAACCTGCATAGATTGAGCAACTTCTTTAACATCAACTTTGGTGTTACAAAATACCAACGCTGAAACAGGCCGATGTTTAAGAATCAAAGCTTGAATGCCTGACTGTCTCTCTTCATTGTTATTAACCCGATAATAACTTTGTTGGATGTCTGAATTATTGTCACCGGTTACTTTAATCATGATGGGTTGATTCATCACTCCATCAGCTATAGAGGCAATTTTGGGTGGGTACGTGGCGCTGAATAACATGGTTTGCCTGTCATTAGGGACATAAGCAATGATGTCATCCAAAGCTTTCTGAAAACCCATATCCAACATACGATCAGCTTCATCAAGTACAAAATAATTTAACTCATCAAGAACCAAACTACCTCGATCCAAATGATCTTGAACGCGCCCAGGCGTTCCTATAACAATATGTGCACCATGTTCTAACGAGCTTATTTGATTTCTGGTTGGTACACCACCACATAAAGTAACTATTTTTATATTTGGAACACCCCGGGCTAAACGCCTGAGTTCCATGGCTACTTGATCAGCTAATTCTCGAGTTGGACACAAAACCAAACTTTGAATATCTAAAGTATCTACCTTTAAGCCATTGAGTAAACTTAAACCAAAAGCAGCCGTTTTACCTGAACCTGTTTTAGCTTGTACCACCACATCTTTTCCAGTTAAAGATAATGGCAATGTTTCAGCCTGTACAGGTGTCATGTGCATATAACCCAATGACTCCAGGTTATTTAATAACTCGGGTTTGATAGCTAGGTCAAAAAAAGAATCGGATGTCATGTATCTCTCAATGTTTTGTGGCATAGCCGTTAAAATCTTAAAGCGCGCATTCTACACGCCTTACCCTCATGTCTGGGATGTTCTTGGTTTTTTCTATCTCATACAGCTAAACAACAGTAATATTGTCTGGGGTTTCTTACGCACCCTCAATCGAAATCTATCACGTGAGTTTCGCCAATTTTGAGTGTAACAAATGGATAAACCACAGGTTTTTTTTCAAGCAATTCCACCAACAAATTCGCTGGTTCTAAAAAAGGCTCATGTGTAAGTGCAAATGTACCCCAATGGATTCCCACTGAAAATTCAGAGTTAACATCTTCATGTATCTTGATAGCCTGTTCAGGGTCTACATGTTGTGGTAGCATGAAATAACGAGGGCCATAAGCACCAATTGGAATCAAAGACAAATTATGCGGCCCCAACCTTTTTCCAATTTCAATGAATTTCTCAACACTATAACCGGTATCTCCCGCAAACCAAGTTTTAAAGCCACTGATATTGACATGCCAGCTCGCCCAAAGTGTGTGATTGGTATCAAATGGCGTGCGCTTTGACCAATGCTGTGAAGGTGTAGCAACAACCTCTATACCCGTTTTGAACTGCCATTTTTGCCACCAATCCAACTCTACAACACGGCTGGCACCTATACCATTATCTGTCATCCATTGTTTTAGCCCCAAAGGTACCAACCACATTGCTTCATCACCTATCTTTTTGACTGTGTTAATATCTAAATGATCATAATGATTATGAGAAATTACTATAAAATCGATTTTTGGCAATTCAGCGAAGCTTAAAGCGGGAGCAATCAATCTCTTAGGTCCCATAAATGGTACTGGTGAAGCATATTCAGATAAATGCGGATCGGTTAAAAAATTGATTCCTTGATATTGAACCAATGTACTTGCATGACCCAACCAAGTAACTCGTGGCTTATCTGCAAAACTATTGATTAAATCTAAATCAGCAGGCTTCTGTATAGCTTTTAGCTCTTCAGCAGCAGGGGTATTAATCCCTCCCTCTCGAAAGCGCATTTGCATATAAGACCATAAAGGCGTGTCTTTTTGCGTGCCACTGATAAATTGCCGATCACCATGATGCTCTGCTGCTATTTGAGGTTTTACGTAAGGTGCTGAGTTCCAGCAACCTGTGAACAACAACACAACGCTTAATAATACAACCGACAACAATATTTTTTTAATCATTTTTATCTGACCTGCATGATGAACCCATCAATAGATTCAAGGAATGATTAATGTCATCTTTAAGAGCCAATTGATTGAACATATCTTCTAACTCTTGACCATTCAACAAAGCCATTATCACTGCCAATACTGAACCTCTATGAACACTATCTCCACCTAGTTCAGCGTTCTTTCTCAATGCCAACAAACTTGATTCTGGGTATTTACTGGCCAAATACAACACACTTGGCCATGCATCCGTGATATAGCAAGCAGAAGAAAAAATACCGCCGATGACTTGATTATCAATACAATTTTCAATGGGCTTATTATTAAATTTTTTACCTGTCACTTGTTTAAAAAACTTCTTAACAATACTGGCTTTAACTGACAGCTCTTCCGTTTGTAGCAAATCATAAATTAAGTCAATATATTGAAAACACACTTGTGTTAAGTGGCTATCAGGATGGGTTAATTTTAAATGCCGAGCTGCAATAGATTTACACGCAGCCAAATCTAAACCTGTTGACAAACTCAACAACACCAAAGGCCCTACCCTGACCAAGCCACCTATAGACGGGGTATCATGGGTTACCGCAGCACATTGCTCTGGTGCTTTACCTTGAGCCCAATTGGCAAAGAAGCCACGGTGATAAGATTCTGCATAAGTATCAGGGTGTTGTGTGGTGTCTGCTGTCATGCGACTGA
>CALLLZ010000455.1 GCA_938008005.1 uncultured Marinicella sp.
ACAATTGATGTTAGATGGTAAATTCAGTTGGCTCAGTAATACCCTTTCATTAGATTTTAAAAATTTGAGTTTGCGTCCAGTTTCTAGAAAGCTGCGAGCGGGTGAGTTAACGGCATTAGAATTAATCAATGAGGCGGGAAATGTTTTGTTTTATTTTGATCATATTCATGCAGGCTTTAACCCCAATAAATCTGTTGTGGAATTTAACAATATGGATATTCGTATCAGTGATTGGTTGGCTCAAAAGTTATCAAAGCCATATTTAAGTAACCTAGTGATAGGTCATTCGCACATGAAAAATCATGTAAGTATCCCGACCAATTATGAAAAAGATCAGCAGTATATTTTGGGTGGTTGTCCTATGGGCGGTTGGCCAACTTCGGGTAACCCTGTTGATGTACAATTAATTCAAATGGATGCTCAATATGTTCGCAGTATAGGTAGTGACCATGTGGTATTTACACCATCAGCAACTTTGAAAAATGTTGGAAATTCAGATGTGGCTTGGTGGCGTAAATTTACCGGTAATAATCAACCTTACATGAATGATCAACATCCGTACCTTTATTGGAGTATGTACCGAGAAATTGATAATCGATTTGAACAGATTGGTACTTCTGGTTTAAAACATGCTTTTTTTACAGTGAATACGTTTTGTTCATGTAGTGGTGGCCAAATTTTGTTTCCCACATGTGAAGATACATACAGTGTTGGTAATAATGACAGCCCTTCACATTTAGGTCCTAAAGAAGAAATCAACGCTTTTAGTGGGATTTGGGCAAGTACTGGTTCATTTTTTGATCAAGTCCCTTCCGGTGGAGATGGAACTCAAGATACCAATTCTAACAATACAGATGAAAATCGGATGGTAGTTGCAGAAGCTGATTTCAGTGATGTTAGCTTAGATTATTATATTTCGTCATGGTATTTAATACGAGATGATGTTGATATCTATAATTCAATGGGTTATCGTGAATATGGTTTTTCTCCAAATGGTGGTGGTTGGATTACCAATTCAAACTCAGCATTTACCAATGGTCCAGCAAGTGATCAATATGTAGCTCCAAATTCATTTGATTTGGTTGCTGGTACGGCATCACAAAGAATTTTACAGGCCAACGAAGGCCACTTGACAGTGGCTGTCAAAGTCATAGATTTAGGTGGTGGGGAGTATCGTTACAACTATATGATAGAAAATCACGATTATGACCCACAAGTTCAAGCGATTTCTTTACCATTAGGTGATGCAGCAACAATGACTGATTTTGTTTTTGCTGATACTGATGAAGACGTCAGTAATGATTGGACGGTTACGCGTACGAATGATGTACTTATCCTTCAAGCACCTGCTGAGAATGAAATAGATTGGGGTATCTTGTATAGTTTTTCTTTCACTACTGATGCAGTGCCGCAAGCGGGTGATGTCACTTTAACTGGTTTGGAGAATGCAGGGAGTCAGTTTAGCTCTAATTTAATCACACCTTTTTTTGATGATTTGATTTTTGCGGACGGGTTCTAAATTCTGAACTAAATCTGAACGCAAGAGTATAAGAATTCTGCAAGAAACGCGTATATCTGATAGAATACGCGTTTTTTAATACTTAGGAAATAATCTAGGAAATATATGGCGAAAGAAGACGTAATTGAATTGGAAGGTAAAGTAATCGATACCTTGCCAAATACCATGTTCAGAGTTGAGTTAGAAAACGGTCACATCGTTACGGCTCATATTTCTGGTCGCATGCGTAAACACTACATCAGAATTTTGACTGGCGATACCGTTACAGTTGAACTCACTCCTTACGATTTAAGTAAAGGTCGAATTACATTCCGCAGTAAGTAATCATTCAAGGCTGATAAACTAAAATTGAATTAACTTCCTCAGCACATCAATGAGCGGTTGGGTTCTCTTCAACTGCTGACAGCATTCATGTACTTGGAACGATTTCAAAATTCAATGCATCATTGATGACATTGACTTTGACTAATCCACCTTTTTTCAATTTGCCAAACAAGATCTCATCGACCAATGGTTTTTTGACATGCTGGTCAATGGCTCTTTGCATCGGCCGGGCACCCATCTCTGGATTGTAGCCTTTCTCTACTAACCACATACGTGCTTTTTGAGTGATGCTGAAAGTTATTCCTGGGTCAGATAATTGTTGTTCCAATTCGATGATGATTTTGTCGACAATTTTTTCTATGTGTTCTTTATTCAAGGTTTTGAAAGGAACTATTGCATCCAAACGGTTACGGAACTCTGGAGTGAAATGGCGGTTTAACTCAATCATGGCGTCTGAACTTCTGTCTTGTTCAGTAAACCCAAAACTGTTTTGCCCAAAAGTAGCGGCGCCAGCATTGGTAGTCATCACCAATAAAACATTTCTGAAGTCGGTTTCGCGGCCATTTGAGTCGGTTAATTTACCATTGTCCATGACTTGTAACAATATATTCATCACATCTGGGTGTGCTTTTTCAATCTCATCCAGTAACACAATGCAATGCGGGGTCTGATGTACTTTGTCAGTCAGCAAGCCGCCTTGGTCATGGCCAACATAGCCAGGAGGTGCGCCAATCATTTTAGCCACTGTATGTGGTTCCATGTATTCGGACATATCAAACCGAATCAATTTTAAGCCCATGTGATGAGATAACTGTTTTACCACTTCAGTTTTACCAACGCCAGTAGGGCCTGCAAAAATCAAATTAGCCACTGTTCGGTTGTCCCTATTTAACCCAGCTCTTGCCATCTTAATGGCAGAGGCTAGAATGTCAATCGCCTCATCTTGACCAAATATGACATGCTGTAAGTTGCGTTCAATAGACTGTAATTTTTGGCCATCTTCTTGGTTTAAATCATCGACTGGTATCTTGGCAATAGATGCAACTACGCGTTTGATGTCGCTGTCTGAAATTAATTGTTCTTGCAATCCTTTGATTTTTTGCCAGGAACCAGCTTCATCAACGGCATCAATGGCCTTATCAGGTAGAAATTTATCACTGATGTGCTTGGCTGACAATATCACCGAAGCTTTGATGGCTGACTCTTCATATTTAACCCCATGAAATTTTTCAAAATGAGGTTGCAGCCCTTGTATGATCTCAATTGCTTCTTCTTGAGTTGGTTCAGCAACAGTGATTTTTTGGAAACGGCGTGATAAAGCCCTGTCACGATCAAAAACTGTACGAACTTCATCTTGGGTGGTGGCTCCTATACATCTTAAGGTGCCCTTACTCAAAGCAGGTTTTAATAAATTAGATGCATCCAATGAACCACCAGATACGGCGCCAGCCCCGATTATGGTATGAATTTCATCAATGAACATGATGGCATGATCAATTTCTTGAATATAATTAATCACTGCTTTTAAGCGTTTTTCAAAGTCGCCCCGATATTTTGTTCCAGCAAGCAAACCACCTAAATCCAAAGCAAAAATCTGTGCCTCTTGAATGACTTCAGGTACTTTTTTATTGACAATATGCAGGGCTAAACCTTCTGCAATAGCGGTTTTACCCACTCCTGGCTCACCGACCAGTAGTGGATTGTTTTTAGATCTGCGCATTAAAATTTGAATCATGCGTTCTAACTCGGCAGACCGACCAATCAATGGATCTATTTCTCCAGCAGCAGCTTTGGCATTTAAATCGATTAAAAACTCTTTACCTGAGTCTTTTGTTTCAACTTCTGTCAAGGCTTCGTCATTTTGATCTAGTGTTTCTGGTTTCAGAGAATCATCGCTATTTTCCGGGTCACCGTGCGCAATACTTCTCACCACATCAAAGCGGGTAATGCCTTGCTTGTTTAACAAATAAACCACATGAGAATCCATTTCATCAAACATGGCAACCAATACTCGATCACCTGTTACATTTTTTAATTCTGCGGATTGAGCAGAATATATGGCGCGTTGAATGACGCGTCGAAAAGCTAAAGTTGGTTGAGTTTCTATGTCAGAGTCAGCCGGTATGATTTTTACATGTTGACCAATTAATACTTCGAGTTCCTGTTGAAGCAATTGTTTGTCTGCACCTACATTGTTGAGAATCTGAGCAGCATGTTTGTTATTGATCAAAGCCAACATTAAATGTTCCATCGTCAATAGTTCATGTCGACGTTTGCGTGCCTGCTTATAAATTTTATTGATACTTTGGTCCAAGTGAATATCTAACATTACACCACCTCCGCAACACACAATAAAGGGTGTTCATTCTCTCTGGCGTATTCATTAACCAATGCGGTTTTGGTCTCAGCAACTTCATGGGTGTATACGCCGCATAAACCTTGGCCTCTGGTGTGAACATGTAACATGATCTGGGTAGCCTTTTGTTCATCCATATCGAAGAATTTTTGTAAAACCTCAATAACAAAATCCATAGGTGTGTAATCATCATTTAACAGCATGACTTTATACATTTTTGGTTCTTTGAATTCAGTTTCGGTTTGCTCTAGAAGTTCCGCTCCTAATTCATATTTATTTTCTTTTTCTGACATGTTTGTGTTTGTTTTATCTCATATTTCTATATTTGAGTTAATTCAGATATTT
>CALLLZ010000456.1 GCA_938008005.1 uncultured Marinicella sp.
TAACGATTAATGATAAATTTAATGCATTCACACATCGAATGAAACATTTTTTTGATTTTGAAGCCTGAAACCCTGTGCATAAAAAAATTGCTTTCATTGGTTCATTAGGGTCTGGAAAAACCACTATAATTGAGCACTTAACCCAGATTAACGCATTCAATACTGACATCCAGCTCACGGAAAACATGGATAGAAAAATGACGACCCTGGGTATCGATTACGGTCAAATCAACATAGATAAAACTACATCTTTTGGGCTGTATGGTGTCCCTGGTCAAAGAAAATTTTCATTCATCTGGGACTTTGTTAAAGTTGGTTTATGGGCAACAGTTATATTGGTCAAAAACAATGATCAAACTTCCGTCAACGAATTAAATTACTTACTGGACTATTTTGAAATTTCATCAAACTCGTTATGCCTAATTGGAGTCACTCACGCCGACATCAACCACGACGAAAAAACTTACCATAAGGTCCAAAATATTTTAGATCACAAAAAATTGATCGTCCCGGTTTATACCATTGATTCCAGGACTTCTAAATGCACTGAATTAATCATAAATACATTGATAGCTATAGAGGAACAATGCTTCCATGAGTTATGATTTAGACCAACTCTTTAGTGATTTGAATGACACATTAAAAGGTTTACAACTCATCTGTTTAACCACAGAAGACGGTTTTGCCATCCGAAGTTTACAAAAAAAAAGAACTTTTGAAGATAACAAAGTGGCAGCCATTACCAGCTCATTATCAGCGTTAAGTAATGCTGCAGCTCAACACCTAACAGGGACCGTATTGAACTCAACCTGTATTGAAACAAACCAAGGCAACTTATATTTATTCAATACCCTTTATCAAAATAAAAAATCTGTTCTTTGTGTAGTCACTGGACAAGAGCAAAACATGGAATATGCGAAATACCACATTTCGAAGCTAGCGGCTCAGATCATGAAACAACCAACTTAAGCACTTATATCTCATAATCAACCATTGTTTCACTGGCCATAAACCTGAGTAAATTCGTCCAACCAAACGCTCTTTATCATCTGAATATATGTTTTTTGCGCACATTCCCTCGAAAAATTTTACTTGTTGGCTTAACTAACTGATTATTATTGTTTTTCTATGATCGGAAAACACTAATTTGCAGTCCTCGAACTGTATAAATAGTAACTTCTGAATGAGTAATGACCCAAGACGTCTGAAAGTATTGAGCAATGCAGAAATTGATGACCTATATTCCCTACCTGTATTTGACCATTCTGACAGACAATACTGTTTCTCTATGGAAGATAATGTAAAGAAGTTTGTTTTTAGTTTAAGAAAATTTGAGTCAAGGGTCTACTTTATATTGTTGTTAGGTTATTTTCGAGCAAAACCACTAATTCATAATTTCAAAGCCTCAGATGTGCCCGAGGATATTAACTATGTTTTGAATGCGTGCAAGTTAAATTGTTTTGAAGCAAAAAAATTCTTGATTTACATTCAAAATTAATAAATAATCCGCGCACTTTTTCTGTGTATCATCGATATGCAGTTTTTTTTGCAAGGCACAGCAGTGCCGCCTTTTCTTGTGAATGCTGAATTCACAATGTTTTTGTAGTGGAAAAAAGATGTTTAAAAAAACCAATCACCAGTCCCATGAAACTGGTCTCATTAATTCATGCTCACAAGAAAATAACATTGTATGGCCTAATTTCGAGCAAGGCAGTCACGATGATCGTTTGGATCATTTCATACACAGTGATGGGGAAGTATTTGCCGGTAATCATTTAATTATAGACCTGTGGGGCGCATCCCAACTTGATGATCTGCAACATATGGAAACTGCCATGCGATTAGCAGTTAAAAAGTCAAAAGCCACCTTGTTACACATTCATTTGCATCATTTTTCACCCAATGGCGGTATTTCTGGAGTCGCAGTTTTGGCTGAGTCTCATATCAGTGTTCACACATGGCCTGAAAATGATTACGCCGCTTTCGATGTTTTTATGTGTGGCAATGCCAAGCCTGAAGAAGCTTTGCACGTATTCAATGAATTTTTCTCCCCAGATAATCACCAGGTAACAAATCTTAAAAGAGGGAGAGTTAAATGAAATACATTACAGAAAGCCTGTATCCGACCTGGGGCCAAACTCTAGAACAAGATGAGGTGTTGTTTGAGCACCATACCAAACACCAACACTTGGTCATATTTAAAAACCAGCAATGGGGCACAGTTATGATGTTGGACGGTGTGGTCCAAACCACCGAAAAAGATGAATTTATTTACCATGAAATGATGACTCATGTTCCTATGTTTGCTCACCCCAATCCAAAGCGTGTGCTGATCATTGGTGGTGGTGATGGTGGCATTCTACGTGAAGCTTTGAAGCACCCAACTGTTGAGCAAGTGGTGCAAGTTGAAATTGATCAAGCCGTGATTGACATGTGCTGTAAATATTTATCAAATCACTCTGCTGGTGCATTTGATGATCCAAGAGTTCAGGTAGTTATCGATGATGGTGTGAATTATGTTAATCAGACATCAGAACTGTTCGATGTGATAATTTCCGACTCAACAGATCCAATTGGCCCGGGTGAATCTTTGTTCACTTCGGTGTTTTACTTAGGGATCAAAAAGTGTTTGGGTGATGGTGGTGTTTTCGTGGCTCAAAACGGAGTTTGCTTTATGCAAATGGATGAGGTTGTTACAACCCATCAAAGGTTACAACCATTGTTTGAGGACGTTGCTTTCTTTTCTGCTGCAGTACCCACATATGTTGGCGGCATCATGACACTTGCTTGGGCAAGCCAATCCACTGATCTTAGTCATGTGGAATTGGAGGCCTTAAACAAACGGTACGAGCAATCAAAAATATCGACCCGTTATTACCATCCTAAAATTCATTCAGCGAGTTTCACCCTTCCTAAGTATGTAAGCGATGCATTGGAGCAAAGCCATGCTTAACCCAATGCGTGACCTAAAGACCTGTTTCGCAGAACAGGTGTATCCAAATTCATTGGCCGGTTACTCTCGCCAGCAATTGATTGAGTTAGCAAAAGATCATGGAACACCTACCATGATCATTAATCAAGAACGAATCACACAACAATACCAATCATTGGTAAAAGCCTTACCAGGCGTAAAAATGCAATATGCCATCAAAGCCTTACCACATGGAGAGGTAATTAAGCATTTGCATAACTTAGGTTGTGGATTTGATGTCGCAACGCGAGGTGAAATTGACCTGCTTACATCCGTACAAGTTCCAGCCGATCGAACCATACACACTCATCCTATTAAAAAAGATGAAGAAATAAAGCAAGCAATTGCATATGGTTGTCGGTATTTTGTGGTCGATAATAGCCACGAAATTGATAAATTTCTGGCCTATAAGACTCAAGTTGACCTCCTGATTCGGATTAACTTCCGGAACCAAGATGCGGTGGTTGATTTGTCACGTAAATTTGGTTGTGAAATAGCGCATTTACCGGTACTTGTTGAGCAAGCACAATCCAAAGGCATTTCAATTGCTGGGTTGTCATTCCATGTGGGTTCGCAAGTGCCATCACCCTGTGCGCATGTTAATGCCATTGAACAATGCATCAAAGTCTTCAACAGTATGACATCAGTAGATTGGAATATTCTAGATATCGGTGGTGGATTTCCTATTGAATACAGTGCTCCAAGTCCTGAAATTGAAGACTTTTGTAGACCAATCAATGTTGCCCTTAGATCACTGAATGATCGCATCAGTGTGTTGGCCGAGCCTGGTAGGTACATTGCTGGACCAGCAGCCATTCAATTGTTGTCAATCGTTGGGATCGCTCAGCGCGGAGGCAGGACGTGGTATTACCTAGATGATGGTGTGTATGGAGTATTGAGCGGACAAATTTATGATCATGCGAAATACCCAATCACACCGTTAGTTAACAATGGCTTTACACAAGGACTTAAACCGAGTGTATTGGCAGGCCCAACCTGTGACAGCATTGATGTGATTGATGAAGACATTGTCTTACCTGAATTAAAAATTGGAGATATTTTGGTGGCAACACAGGTGGGAGCTTATACAGTGGCATCAGCAACAGAATTCAATCTTTATCCGAAGGCAAAAATTTTATTCTTAAGTGATAAAAAACTGTTGCCGACCATTTAAATTGAGAAGTAAAATAATGTAGGGTATGACCAGGTGGCATACCCTGGGGCTGCAGGCTTTAAACAGTATGCAGCAATGTGATGATTCACATTTTTGTGGGGTATACCATGAACAAGCAAGATAAATTCACCTTACAGTGTGCAGACTGTGACTCCAGGTTTAAAAGAACTTTTAAGTGGCTGGAAAATGCGCACAATTTATATTGTAATAAGTGTCAAGTTGATCTGGATATTGATGAGGTGGTTAACGAAATAATGGCATCAGATGATTGGGAAGATGTTTATTTCATTTATCAGAGATAACTCTTTTTAACCATAGGGTTTGAGGTAACTAAAATGCCAAATTTCATTGTTAACAAAAATGCTCAAGCAACAGGTGAGCATGAAGTACATAACTTAGATAATAACTGTAAATATTTGCCGGATGAGAATAACCAAATAGAGCTTGGTAATCACCTGACATGCCAAAGTGCTGTCTATTCAGCCAGAGCTTACTTCATCCATGTGGATGGTTGTTTTTATTGCGCTTCAGATTGTCACACTAAATAGCTTGCATTAAAGTGATGTTGATCATGAGCATAACCATTCATATGGTTAGTTGATCAATTGTGCCTTTGGTTTGTATTGCAAATGATTAACAACGCTCAAGTTTTGTTGAGGAGCAATTACTGTTAGCCTTTACCTTTTGTACGGGTTTTATGCGGCTTTGCATTTTTTTGTATTTCATCAATAATCATGCCAGCTACATCTTTCCCTGTTGCTTCTTCGATCCCCCTGAGGCCAGGAGAGGAGTTCACTTCCATAACCAAGGGACCATTTTCAGATCGAAGGATATCAACCCCTGCTACATTTAACCCCATAATACTGGCTGCTCTTACAGCAGTTTTTCGCTCTTCAGGTGTGATTTTTACCAAGCTGGCACTTCCACCTCTGTGCAGGTTCGACCTAAACTCACCTTCTTGAGCTTGTCTTTTCATTGCAGCAACCACTTTTTTACCGATCACTAAACAACGGATGTCTGCACCACCTGCTTCTTTGATGTATTCTTGAACCATAATATTGGCATTCAATCCCATGAAAGCTTCAATTACACTTTCAGCCGCTTTTTTGGTTTCAGCCAGAACAACACCAATACCTTGTGTTCCCTCAAGTAGTTTTATCACCAATGGGGCTCCACCGACCATTTTGATTAAGTCGGGTATGTCATCTGGGGAGTTTGCAAACCCTGTAATTGGAAGGCCAATCCCTTTTCTAGCCAGCAATTGCAATGATCTCAGCTTGTCTCTTGAACGCGTGATTGCTACGCTTTCATTGATTGGGTAAACACCCATCATTTCAAACTGTCGTAACACCGCTGTTCCATAAAAAGTTACTGATGCACCAATTCTGGGAATCACAGCATCAAAACCGGTTAAGTTATCACCATCATAATGTAAACCAGGCTTATTTGATGTGATATTCATGTAACATTTTAAAATATCAATTACTTGAATTTCATGTCCCTTTTCAATGGCAGCTTCGACCAATCTGCTTGTTGAATATAGTTTGGGGTTTCTAGACAGTAGGGCTATTTTCACTTTGAGTTTTCCTCGTTTACCTTGTTTTGCAAATATTTCTTACGCGGTTTTACCGTGATTTTTTTCATTGCTTCTCTACCAAGCAACATTTTAAACTTCATTTTCTTTCTATTCGTTAATGTGACTTGGATTGGCCATCTTTTTTTACCGATCACGATATCGGTTTCAATAACATATCTGAGTTGAGAGGTTCCTGAACTGCTTTTTACCTGTCTTTGATCTATTATTTTAGATTCAAAAACTATAGGCCTGGGCGGCAAGCTATCAGATTCACAATGAAACTTTATGAATTCTTCACCACCCTTGATTAAAACTTCACTGCTGTTAATATGCAATGATGATGTTTTTGCACCCGTGTCTATTTTCACCTTGATTTGGTCAATGCCAAGTTCTGGTAAACTGGCCAATTCACACCATCCTACTTTCATCGATTTTAATTGGTAAAAAAAGCGATTATAGTCCACTTTTTCGATCCTTAGATATGAAAAAACAGCATATAAAAAAAACTAAAGAGTTTTATATTATCAATCAAGTATCACTAAATACCAGTTAAAGTACCAGACGATCTGTAAAACACCTTTGGGATGTGGACGAAGCCCTTAATAATTAAACATATGAAATATATGCTTTATATTCAATAATTTAAATTAACAAGTATAACTTATCGAGGGATAGAGCCAAATTTATGATTTAAATAGAAAAAATTGTCTAATAATTCTAAATAAATTATCCATTTAAAAGCATAATATTAAGTTACACATCGTTTCCAAGCACCTTTATTGCAACATATCCCCATAAATATCAGTACGTTATGTTGTCTAATGCAACTTTTCGATGGAATGCGCGCAAAACCCCGATATACCCAGGTCATTTTGCATACTTACCATCAATAACATGTTATTATGATAAAATAAGTAAACCATATGAGTAATCAAAAATAAAAAACTTAGTCACCTAATTTCAATAGTTATACTCATAATCCATATCATTTAGACAATCAACGTTTAACATTCACTTCATGTTTAAAACCAACAAACCCAAAATACTGACCTACCTAGGAACCACCCCATTCTTAATTGCCTTAGTTATTGCTGTTTATGGCCACCTTAATTTACAAGAATATTTTGGAAATGAAATACGTTTTGCGCGCTTTAAATCATATATGATTGCACACACCTATGGCGCGGTTATCGTGGCTTTTCTGGGAGGTATTCAGTGGGGTATATCATTGAATCAAAAAACTGACCAACAATATTTCATAACAAGCAATGTCTTGGCTTTAATAGCATGGTTCAGTTTATTCTCATTTGCCAGCTTTATAGGAATTACTGCCATTATCTTGGCGTTCATTTTGGCTTTATGGGTAGATCATCACGCATTTCATAGGGACCTGATTCCAAGTTGGTTCTGGCAACTCAGAAAGACTGCAAGCTGTATAGTTGTTTTGAGTTTATTAGCTCTGTTGTTGATCAATCAATAAAGATAGTTAACCTTCAAAATATAAACCAACCAATACTCCAATCGGTTAAAATTAAAAAAATTCAACCGATTAATTTTAAATATCATATGCAATCTTTTGATTCCATTTATGCAAAGGCAGCTGCACGTAAAGGCGGTGAAAAAAAACTTAAATCTTTGTTGCCGAAATTACTCACAAAAAAACAACTATCAAATAAAAGCGATGATCGTTTCTTGGCTATGATGTGTAAAGCCATCAATCAAGCCGGTTTTAATTGGACAGTGATAGAGAATAAATGGCCTCAGTTTGAAGAAGCCTTTCATGGTTTTGATGTTAAAAGATTGGCCTATAAATCTCCTGAAGATTGGGAGGCATATGTGCATGATAAACGAGTGGTTCGAAATTGGATGAAAATAAAAGCCATGATGGTCAATGCCAACTTTGTCAATTATACAGCTGATGAACATGGAAGCTTTGCTCAATTCATAGCCAACTGGCCTGAATCAGATCAAATAGGTCTGATGGCCTATTTGAAAAAACATGGTTCTAGATTAGGCGGAAACACTGGATTTTGGTTCCTCAGATATGTAGGCAAAGATTGCTTTACTACCACCCATGATACGATACAAGCAGTTAAACAAGCCGGTTATGAAACCAATGATCACCCCACATCGAAACGTGATCTAACCCAAGTTCAACTGGCTTTCAATACTTGGCATGAAGAAACAGGCCTTCCTTACACACACCTCAGCAAAATAGCCGCCTACTCTATTGGTGAAAACTTCCCCTCTGAAGGTATCAAAGAGCAATTAAACAAGTTCAGTTCTGGCCAATAAAAATTCAACATTCAACTCAAATCATTTGCAGCACTGCCTAGAGTAAGTTATTATCCTTAATTATCATTTTTCATATTCAATTTTACACATGAAAAAAACTGCCCTGACCATAGCTCTTAGTTTAGCATCAACCTCTCATGCCAACCAATGGCAGCAAAAAGTATCGAGTCATGTACTGTCTGAACTCAGCCAAAAAGAAGAGGTTGAGCTGATCTTAAAATTAAGCAGTCCAGA
>CALLLZ010000457.1 GCA_938008005.1 uncultured Marinicella sp.
TTTCAAATATTATTTCATATGTAAAGTATCCCAACCCGACTTATAACTTGTTATATTAAATGCTGAAAAATTGGACTTAAAATAAAATCCACTCTTAAATTCAGTTATCTCAATTCCAAACACTTGAAAGAATCAAGCCAAACTTTAACTGATGATTCTATATTGCGAACGATGAATTCAGAACTAAGCTAAACCATGTATATCTTAATTAACTTAAAAGGGCTTATTTACAGTCCAATAAAGAAGTTGCAATGGATCTGGGGGCTGTACCAGCTCAATTTCTTAATTACAATAGCGGATCAGCAAACCTCACCAGTAAATGCATTTGCAACAATGGATCAGGGTTAGATAGACAATAAACATTTACTCTATTTACTTGAATCATCAGCAAGCTATTGGTACGCTATCATGTAAACAATCACATATAACATTTACTTGCAAACTTCACGTTCACAACAAAAAGAACGCACCAGACGTGCCATTATTGATGCAACCATTGCTCAACTTAGTGAAAGCAAAAGCTTCGCCAGTTTAAGCCTCCGCGAAGTGGCACGAGAAGCTGGCATCGCTCCCACCTCATTTTATAGACACTTTAAAGACATGGAAGAATTGGGCCTAACTTTAGTTGATGAATCTGGGCTCGCCTTACGGCAAGTGATGCGTAAAGCACGACAAAGAATGAAGAAGAAAGGCAGTGTGATTGCCACATCGGTAAAAACTTTTATGGAGTTCACTCAAGCCAACCCCAACATTTTTCGTATTTTATTTCATGAAAGGTCCGGAACAACGCAGGCATTGCGAGTGGCTGTAGCACGAGAAATTCAATTTTTTGTGGTGGAATTAACTGACTATATAAAAAACGTAGGGTTTGACCAAGCCAGTGCATTTGCTCAAGCCGAGGCCATGGTTGCTGTTATCTTTAATGCCGGAGCAGAATCAATTGCTACCAAGCCCGCTGAAAGAAAAAGCCTTGAAGAACGTGCTATTCAACAGCTGCGTTTCATTGCTGCTGGAGCCTTAAGCATCAGTAAAGAACAGTCTTCGCAACAAAGCTAGGATATGCCGACAGTGTTATCGTATTCAGATACCTCTCACAAATGATCAGACCAATTATAAATTGGTCTGATATCAACTTTTTCATCACAGAAGTTTAGTTAATTTTACGTTTAACAGCACTTCCATTGTTGTAACTTAATAACATTCCTGTTATCAGTAGCAACAATGCCCAAAAACTGAGCGTCGGCACACGTTGAACTTCACCTGGAACCACACCACCGTTGTTGCCATCAGCACCATTGTCATCATTGTTATTTGCCAATGGATCAAATTCATCTGCAGTTGCAGCAGCTGCATTATTAAACTGCCCCTCAGAATCAATGGTCGCTGAAACGGTAATGGTTTCACTGGACCCCACTGCCAAACTTGTCAGAATACAATTGAAGGCTGTACAGTTAGGACTGCTGACTGAAGTTATGGTTAAGTTCGTTGTCGTATCAGTAATCACAACATTATTCGCAACATCTGGACCATCATTGCTAACCACTATTTCAAAAGTAACTGTTTGACCAACTGTATAAGGTGCTGAAGTGGTAATTTCTTTGGTTACTATGACATCAGCTATAGGACCTGTACTGCTCCCATTACCACTGTCGTCCACGTTATTACTGGTGTCAGGATCAGTTTCATCAGCACTGACCGTCACCACATTATCAAAAACACCGTCAGCATCAATGGTTGCGCTGACTGCAATCACTTCACTCGCACCATTGGCCAATGAAGGTATGGTGCATGGGAAGGCTGTACAGTTGGCGCTGGCAACTGTCGCAATCGTTAAGTTAGCCGGGATATCAACCACCTGAACATTGGTTGCTGTATCTGGGCCATTATTGGTCACCGTAATGGTGTACTGAACCATTTGACCATTGGTAAAAGGACCAACTGTATCCAAATCTTTAACGACCGCTACATCAGCTGCACCTCCGGCATTACCACCATTACCTGTATCATCGGTGTCATTATTTGGATCAGGGTCATCTTCATCAGCACTGACCGTTACGACATTGTCAAAAACACCATCGTCATCAATGGTCGCTGACACTGCAATCACTTCACTGGCACCATTAGCCAAAGATGGAATGGTACATGGGAAAGCTGTACAGTTGGCACTGGCAACTGAGATGATCGTTAAATTGACCGGTGTATCAACAACTTGAACATTCGTCGCTGTATCAGGACCATTATTGCTCACCTCAATCGTGTACTGAACCGTTTGGCCAGCAGCAAATGGGCCTGCTGTGCCCAAATCTTTAACCACTGCAACATCAGCAGCAGGATCTGCTGTACCGCCATTACCTGTATTATCGGTGTCATTACTTGGGTCAGGATCATCTTCTATTGCAGTGACTGTGACCACATTATCGAATGCGCCACCTGCGTCAATGGTCGCCATAACCGTAATCACTTCATTGGCGCCATTGGCCAAAGATGGAATGGTACAAGGCAATGTTGAACAGCTGGCACTACTCACTGTAGTTATGTTGAGGTTAGTTGGGGTATCGATAACTTGTATCATAGTGGCGGTATCTGGGCCATTATTTGAGACCGTCAAGGTATATTGCACAGTTTGGCCTGCGACATATGGAGCCATGGTATCTAAAGTTTTAGTTACTACAACATCTGCTGATGTGTCCGCACTTCCTGCATTATCCGTATCATCGGTGTTGTTTGATGTATCTGGGTCAGTTTCATCGGCACTGACTGTCACTTCATTATCAAAAGTTCCAGATGAATCAATGGTAGCCATAACCGTAATCATCTCGCTGGCACCATTAGCCAAAGATGGAATGGTACATGAGAAAGCTGTACAGTTGGCACTGGCAACTGAGGTGATCGTTAAGTTAGACGGTATGTCTGTAACAACCACATTATTGGCTGTATCAGGACCATTGTTGGTCACCGTAATGGTGTACTGGATCGTTTGACCATTGGTAAATGGAGCCGCTGTATCCAAATCTTTAACCACTTGAACATCCGCAGCTGGATCAGCTGTACCACCATTGCTCGTATCATCGGTGTCATTACTCGGATCAGGATCAGCCTCATCAGCACTGACTGTCACCTCATTATCAAAGGCACCTGCTGAATCAATCGTCGCCATCACCGTAATTACTTCACTGACACCATTGGCCAATGAGGCGATATTACACGACAAAGCAGTCACAGCTGCACAGTTGGCACTGGCAACTGAGGTGATGGTTAAATTAGTCGGTGTGTCTGTAACAACCACATTATTGGCTGTATCAGGACCATTGTTGGTCACCGTAATGGTGTACTGGATCGTTTGACCATTGGTGAATGGGCCAGCTGTATCCAATGTTTTGGTCACTGCAACATCTGCAGATGTTCCAGCTGTTCCACCATTACCATCATCATCTTCGTTGTTACTGGTGTCAGGGTCAGTCTCATCGGCAGCTACAGTCACTACATTATCAAAAGCACCACTGGCATCAATAGTCGCCGTAACCGTAATGGTTTCACTGGCACCATTGGCTAACGAGGCAATCGTACAAGGTAAGGCCGTACAGTTGGGACTGGACACGGTAACAATCGTTAAGTTAGTCGGTGTATCAGTCACTACCACATTGTTAGCTGTATCTGGACCATTGTTGGTCACTACCAAAGTGTAGGTGATCGTTTGACCATTGGTAAATGGGCCGGCTGTATCTAAATTTTTGGTAATTGCCATGTCAGCTTCCAATGGTAAGCAATATGTAGCTTCATAAAACTGCATAGTTACATTACCTCCATTACCATTTGCTTTACCAGCCACTATGATAAATTGGTCTATAGGGCCACTAAAAGTAACGCTCACAGAGTTGTTAGG